>JAUWOK010000048.1 GCA_030612165.1 Dehalococcoidia bacterium | reverse complement strand
ATCTGCTGAGGAGTTGTATTTCCATCAAGGACCAGCTCAACATAGCCTTTGCGAATGCGCTTTTCTGTAACTCCCGGCACCTCCTCCAGCTTCCCCTCAACCTCCAGAAGAACAGAATTACTTCTATACCTTGACTTGATTTCAGTTAGATTCCCGTAAAGAACCGAGCGGCCGTGGTTTATCATCAGTATGCGGTTGCAGAGCTCCTCTACTTCATTCATCTGATGTGTGCTCAATATTACGGCTTTACCTTGATTCCTCAGGTCAGCGACCATCCCTTTCAGTAACTCGGTGTTAACCGGGTCTAGACCGGCAAAGGGTTCGTCAAGAATAACCAGTTCCGGGTTATGCATAATAGTAACGACGAACTGGATAATCTGCCCCATGCCCCGGCTCAGCTCCTCAATCTTCTTTCCTTTATGGGGCAGCATACCTGTTTGGTTGAGCAGCTCGTCAGCTTTTTCCCCGGCCGAGTGCCTGTCCATGCCCTTGAGCGAGGCAAGATAGATGATAGAGTCGATGACAGTCAGCTTCTTGTACAGTCCTCTTTCCTCAGGCAGGTAGCCAATCTTATTCTTGCTGGCTTCACTTAACTTCTCGCCGAGGATTGCCACCTCGCCTGAGTCCGGCTTGATGATATCCATCATCATCCTTATAGTGGTGGTCTTGCCAGCGCCATTGGGACCAATTAGACCGAATATCTCACCCTGAGCGACAGAAAAGGATAGATCCTTAACCACAACCTTATCTGCATAGGACTTGATTATATGATTAACTTCAATTGCCGGCGTAGTAAAAGCATCTTGTCCCATGGTGTTAGTTACTTTATAACAAAGAGGAATGCGGCAAGCAAGCCTTCTAGTCCATTCCCCAGCCACTGGCTTTCAGTTTGGGATCAATCAGTTCTGCTCTGATTTCGGCTTCGTTTATAACGTTCTCTCAATCGTTACCAATAAAGATATCCAGATATTCTCTATAAACATATGATTGGCCATATTTTTTATCTTTATCTTTGGGAGTGAGGATGCCTTTTTCAATGAAGCGGTCGATTACAATTTGCGCTCCAGCCCGGGTGAACCCCGTCCATTTTTGAATAGTAGCCATATTGACGATAGGTAGAGCGTATAAATTAAGTATAACCTTGGCAGCGCTCTCCGAAGCCCGTTTACCCAGAGTTTGCATTTTAGCCATGTCTTTTTCGCGCAGAACAGTAATTTTGCCTACGATGTCAATAGCTTCATTGGCAATTTCAATCACACCGTCCAGAAAAAAGTCTGCCCATTCTGCAACATTGCCATCATGATATCCTGCCAACTTCTCGTAATATGCTTTCTGATACCTTCTGAAATAAGATGATAAAAACAGCACCGGAGTTTCCAGAAATCCTTCTTGCCATAAATAAAAAGTTATCAGCATCCTTCCCGTTCTTCCATTGCCGTCTAAGAAAGGATGTATCGTTTCAAATTGCGCGTGGATAAGCCCTGCTTTAATAATAACCGGGATAGTATCTTCAGTGTATATAAATTTCTCAAGTTCCCCCAGTGATATCAGCATTTCAGCCACCGGCGGCGGCACGAAACGGGCGTTATCTGGCCGAGTACCGCCTATCCAATTCTGGCTTTGGCGAAATTCCCCCGGGGCAGAATATTGCGTCGCGCGCGCTTTATGCATTAGTTCCTTATGCAGCTCCCGTATTAACCTCAGAGACATAGGGAAAGCATCTTTAGTTACTCGCTGCACTCCATAATTGAGGGCTTTGATGTAATGTAAAATATCATCTACGTCTGCGGGTATTTCCTCACTGGCCTTTACTTCTACTTCAATAGCATCCACCATAGTCGCCATAGTTCCTTCAATCTGGCTGGAAGAAGCGGCGTCTTTGCGTAGATACATCAGGAGGAAGAAATCAGCGTCAGGCAGAAGCTTGGTAATACCATCCAGTTTACCGAGCAAACGGGTAGCCTGATTATCTTTTCTTAAAATAGCCGGGCTAAATTCAAACCCGTCTTTGGGCGGAAATGTATTGGGAATAAAAGCATGGAATCCCCCCGGTTGCGCTATAAATTTGCCTATCTCGACTGGTTTCATTTTGTAAACATCCTGCTGCATATGTATACAAAGTATACCTGTTTGTAAACATTAAACCAAGAGATGTATACAAACCTGTCAAGCCGTCAGTTCACCCTCGAAGGCTTTTTGTAAGACGGATTTCTTTAGCTCACCCAGGTCCATCAGCTTTTTAGGGATTCGATTAACAAAGACTGGGAACAGACAAGCCCTACTTGCCCACGGCGCGCCGTGGTCTGAAACCCCTGGCGCCTTCCACGGCCAGCGCCATGCTCATCAAAAAATCGTCGTGCCCCTGCGACGGATCAACATAAAAGTTCATGGTCTGGTTAGGGCGGTATTGCGCCCGGGCGTGCTCCAACTCGAACATGAGCTGCTTATACTCCGCGGAGCCATCCTGGGCGTAGAGCTTTATCCTGGCGCCATTAACAAAGGCCAGCAGGTTAAAGCCCAGCTCCGACTTACTTTTGGCAGTGAACACAAAAGGTTTTACCTTTGAGCCCAGCGCTCTTTTCAAGAAATATGCCACCGGCTGGCCGATACCGGTAGCATCCACCACTATTCTCTGACACTTCCACCGATTCAGAATATCCACCATCTGCCCGTAAAGCTGGCTATGCGGCGTGCCCGTCCAGCAATAATGCTCCACTATGGTTAAGCCAGGCTCCTTGTCCTCCCGTTCGATAACCTCGGCGACGGTGATTACGGTTGAGTCCTGCCTGGCGCGGGATGACAGCGTAGCGGCTGCCGAACCTTCCTCTTTCTCGCCGGCGATATCGATGCCGGCAACATAAACCTTTCCCTGCCCTGGCTCCCTCAAGCGCGGATGGCTGCCCAGCAGCAGCATCACTTGCTGGCGGGAGAGGAAACCGCCGCCACCCATGATGGGCAGTAAAAGATATTGCGTCCTGAAAAGCGGAGGATCCTCGCCCAGCCTTTCCCGCTCGCTCCTGACATAGCTTTTGTAGGCGGGGTTATACTTTCCTACCTCCTGCCAGTCGTATCGGAAATGGCGCTTTACGCCGTCCTTCTTCTCCTGCCCCAGGTTAATCTGCTTAACTTCCTCCAGCAAGGTCGTTTCATCCCAGGTGGTGCCGTAGTGGACGGTGGTAACATTGGTGGATGAACCCATCGGGCGGAACTCCTTGGTGTATTTCTCTTTGTTCACATCCTGGCTCTCGTCGATCTCCAGCAGGATATCGGCGGTATGCCCCACCACCGACGACGACTCCTCCGCTGAGAGAAACACGGCCTTGGCGCTGCCCAGACTGATGATATAGCCCATCTCGGCATGGTAAATGCCACCGAAACCGAAATCGGCTAACCGATCCCGCAGCCTGGCCATGGAAATAACTGTCTGCGGCTTAAAAGTGGGCGAGCACTTTATCAGGCTGCCGCCTCTCGCCATGTAAAGCGTCAGCAATAACACTTCCAGGTGAGCGGACAGCTCATTTTTACCGCCCTGCCTTGCGATTTCCACCGAAAAGGTCAGGCCTTTCCCCTGCTGGACGCTGTCCAGCACTGCCCTGGCGACTTCTTGCTGGTATGGCCTTAATTTCATTTACCTATTGCCTTCGTGCCGATGTTAATGCCCAGCGGCAGTGCCACCTCGGTTAGCACTTTAGCTATCGCTTCCTTCAATCCTGCTTTCTGCTCGGCGGTAATCTGATACCTGGTGCGGCACAGGCGGGCGATGGTATTGGCCGCCTCCATCTGTAGATCTATTCGCTCAGGATATTCCTCAACCAAGTTTCTGAGCTTCACCCGCAAAAGTGCTATTTCCTCGTCAATGCCGGAAACTAGAGCCGCGTCCTCCATCTCCAGCTTCTCCGCTTCAGTAAGCGTCCTGCTGTAAAAGCCATGCGTTCTAGCGTTCTGGTTTCCGGGTTGAGCACCTTTTTTTCTTGCCATTCTGTTTTACTTCTTCTCCTAAAAACAACCTGTCAATCGGTAAGAACACAGATAGTAGCACTTTTGTTCTAATAGAGGCAATGGCTTTCTGTCTCAGGTGATTTTTCCCCATAAAAAACGGGCTAAAGCAGCCTGCCGAGCAGCATGGCTATCGCCCAGCCGAGAAAACCGCAGGCAGGGAAGGTAATGATCCAGGTCAATACAATATCCCTGGCCACTCCCCAGCGCACCGCAGAGAGACGCCTGGTAGCGCCCACCCCCATGATGGAGGTGCTGGAGCAATGGGTGGTGCTCACGGGAATACCCAGGTGAGAAGCAAATTCAATGACAGCCGCCGCTGACAGGGTAGCGGCAAACCCGTGTACCGGCCTGAGAGTGGTCATTTTCATTCCCAGCGTCTTGATGACCCGCCAACCACCCATAGCCGTGCCCATGCTGATTGCCGACGCCGAAGCCACGACAGCCCAGATAGGAATATGGAATTCCCCCCAGCCGTAATAAACCATCAAAGCCATGGAAATCAGTCCTATCGGCATTTGTCCGTCATTTTTACCATGGCTGTAAGACAGTAAAGCCGTAGAAGCGATCTGCAGGCGGCTGAAAGTAGTCCGCGTCTTTGCCGGCGCCTTATTGCGGGCAACCCAGGCTATGGCTACCATCACCAGGAAACCACCGGCGAAACCCAGCAGGGGGGCGACACCTACGGCAGTTATTACCCGTGTTAGCACTTCCCAAACGATTACACCGCTGCCGGCGGCGGCAATGCCCGCCCCCACCAGCCCCGCCACCAACCCGTGCGTCAGGCTGATCGGCAACCCTTTGCGGGTAGCAAAAACCGCCCAGATAATGATCGCCAGAACCCCGGCAAGCACAATCCGCATGGTCAGAAATTCCGGGATTATAATCCCCTTGCCGATCGTTGCCGCCACCGCGGTGCCCGTGGCCGCTCCCAGGAAATTACAGCAGGCGGCCATAATCACCGCCCGCTTGGGGGAAAGAACCCGCGTGCCCACCACTGTAGCAATGGCATTAGCGGCGTCGTTGGCGCCATTAACCACGCCAAACCCGATAGCCGCAACGATGATCAGTATCAGTAAAACGAGGGACTCAGGCATTCTTTAATACGATACCTTCAAGAATATTGGCTACGTCTTCTCCACTGTCGGTAGCACTTTCCAGGTGCGCATAAATTTCCCGCCACTTGATTATATCCCGTACATCCATCCGGGAATCGAACAGCTCCGCCTGGGCGGCGTGGTGTATATCATCGGCCTCATTCTCCAGAGTATTTATCTCCACGCATAGCTCCAGCACCGATTCGGGCTGGTCGCGGAGACGCAAAAGCGGCAGAACCTCGTGCAGCTTGCGGGCTATCTTGCCCACGACTACCACCAGTTCCCTGGCTCTCTCTGTAGGTTGACTGACACGGTAAAGAAAAGCCGTCCTGCCGGCGGCTTCCACAAAATCCATGACATCGTCCAGAGTTTGGCTGAGATGAGCCATGTCTTCCCTGTCAAAGGGGGTAATGAAGGTACGGTGCAGCCTGGACATGACCTCATGCGTAATAACATCGCCCTTGTTCTCCAATTCCTTAAGCCGCTTAACCTTTTCCTCCACCTGCTCGTAGTTGTCAAACAGGTCTGCCAGCACTTCAGACGCAGCTACCACATTGGCCGCCTGCTGTTCAAAAAGGTCATAGAAGTATTCGTTTTTGGGAAAAAAAGAAATTTTAGGCAAAATCCGTCTCCTTATGTGGATATGCTGAAAAGATAACTCCTGCGGACGCCCCTTCTCGGGGCAATTCCATGAAGTAAAGACCGTTAAAAATCTTCTTACTCATCCTCACAACCCAAAGCCCAGCATTGTAGCATAATCCCCTGCCCTTCCGCACTATCTCTGCCACCATTCCTTGAGCCTGCGCGCAATCTCTTTCTCATAACCCTGCCCGTCCTCAGGGACATAATACCTCTTTCCCTTAAGGGAAGTGGGAAGATAGCCCTGATTGACAAACCCACCGGGATAATCGTGGGCATATTTGTAACCCTTGCCATATCCCTCCTGGCGCATCAATCCTGTAACGGGATTGCGCAAGTGGAGAGGAACGGGAGCATTCCCCTTTTCCTTTATGTCATCCTGTACCCGGGAATATGCCCTATACAGGGAGTTGCTCTTGGGAGCAGTAGCCAGGTAAACCACCGCCTCAGCCAGTGCCAGATTCCCCTCAGGCAACCCGATAAAATGAACCGCCTGCTCGGCAGCCACAGCAATTACCAGTGCCTGCGGGTCTGCCATTCCCACGTCTTCAGAAGCAAAACGCACCAGACGACGGGCGATGTAGAGTGGCTCTTCGCCAGACTCCAGCATGCAACCCAGCCAGTACAGGCCAGCATCAGGATCAGAGCCACGCAATGATTTATGTAAAGCCGAGATAAAATTATAGTGCTGCTCACCGTCCTTGTCATAAAGCAATGTTTGCCGTTCCAGTGCATCCGCCACCTCCTCCATGCCCAGCAACAACCTGTCCTCTTTGCCAGAGAATGCGATATCAACCATCATTTCCAGTGTGTTCAGAGCCACCCGGGCATCACCTCTAGCGGAGCGCGCCAGCGCGGCGGCAACTCCCTCCTCCATTTCCACTTTTAATCGCCCCATCCCTCTTTCTTCATCGGCGACAGCCCTCTTTACGATAATCTCCACCTGCTCTTCCGTGAGAGGCTTCAAACAGAAGACACGACAGCGAGAGAGAAGAGGAGAAATCACTTCGAAGGAGGGATTCTCTGTGGTTGCCCCGACCAGGATGACAATTCCATTCTCCACAAAAGGCAACACAGCATCCTGCTGTGCCTTGTTGAAACGGTGAATTTCATCAACAAACAGGATTGTGCGCTGTCCTGACAGTTTTATTCTCTGTTGCGCCTCTTCGGCAACACGACGCAGATCAGCCACACCGGCGCTGACGGCACTGAGAGAGGCAAAATGTCCGCCTGTAGCCCCGGCGATAACATGCGCCAGCGTGGTCTTGCCACTGCCAGAAGGCCCCCAGAGAATCATGGACGGTAGCCTATCTGTCTCAATGCACTTTCTAAGGACACGACCCTCCCCTACCAAATGCTCCTGCCCCACAAACTCATCAAAACCGCGCGGTCGTATCCTGGCCGCCAGCGGCTGAGTATTGATCTCGCCATCATACTGCCCCAAGCCAGGCAATTTTTCCCCCTGGACTTGTCTTTTCATGACCCTACTTGAATCGCCTCACCTCAAACCGGTAAAGAGTCACCGGCTCGTCAGGAGATATGCCCGCTTTCAGACGGCAAATCTCCAGTTGCTGCTCAACGCTGTCCACCCCTTCCAAGTCAGGAAGAAGCAGTCCCCGGCGATAACCGCTCTCCACGATAACTCCATATTTGGAGGCATCAAGACGGCCGGCATCGGCAACTTGTTCAGGTCTGGCAAGGACATCCACGCTGTACTCCAGATCACCCAGTTCCACTGACGTCACAGGCTGGAAACGAGGATCTCTGGCGGCAGCGTTGACGGCGTTGCGCATGACCTCCTCAACTACATTAGCCGTAGTAGGAGCAAAGGTGCCAATACATCCCCTGAGCTTTCCCTGCTTGTGGATGGAGACGAATACTCCTGCCCTTTCCTTCGCCCATAGGGCAAGCTCGCCCTCTTGAGGCACCGACAATTTTCCCTGCCGCACGTAGTTTTCTACTGTATCCCTGGTCAGCCTCACCAAAACATGCAATTCGTCTGCCATAATTTTCTCCCGCCTGTACCGCTCCTCTCATTTTACTCTCCGCCAGGCATCCTTGCGAGACAAAAAGTTTCAAGGCAGGTCGCTAAAAACCACGCGCCCCTTCTCTACCGTCTCCGACGTAAGAATTGTCACGCCCCGCTTCTTTCCGGGCAAGTGAAAACAGTCGGAAATTGAGG
>JAUWOK010000070.1 GCA_030612165.1 Dehalococcoidia bacterium | reverse complement strand
GTCCTATCTTCGTATGGTTATAAGCGAACCTGAAATGGGAAGTGGCCAGTATAAACCAGTTGCTATGGTTGAGCTTAAGTCTAATCCAGTAGAAAGGCCTTTAAGGCCATTGGGAAGGGCGTCAATCAATTAATGTGTGATAAGCCTGGGATACTGGCAATATATTATACAGACCCCGTAGAAAATTTTAATGCTCTTTGCCCAGGTTCTCATACTATGCAAGCATACATTAGCAATTGTCTAGCTCCATTTTCTCATGTAGGAGCGGTAATTCTTTCATCTGAACCCGACTATCTGGGACTAGCAGAAAGCAAGGCAGGCAAGACATATATTTATTATAGGAAACCATGGGCCTTTCCTGAAGACTTTTTGCAGGACAATCCTCAGGTGGAAATCGAGTAAAGCTAGAAATTTGTAGTGCTTCAGATTACATTAAGCCCCCACATGCCACGCGTTGCAAATCCGGGCCCGCCATGTTGGAAATTTGGTGTCGCCTGAGTATATATAACAAAATGACGAAATGTTACGCTCTTTATTCTCGAAGGCGATAAGAACTGTATGCCTGCTGCCCGTTAATGCTAATTTAGTGCTCTTCAATACGCGTGGCGCTTAAGGAAGGAATGCCCTGTGGGTTGAGCGCATAGCCCTTGACATAAGGCTTGGTCAGGATATAGTTCCTTCCGTTCCACAATGGCAGGCAAGGGGCGTCGTTGAGCACGATTTGCTCCGCTTCCCGATACATGGCGAAACGGGTGGCTTCGTCCTGCTCTATGGCAGCCCGGTCGAGCAGCGCATCCAGTGCCGGGTTGCTGTACGCGGAGTAATTATAATCGCTTCCCGAACGAAAGAGGATGTCCAGAAAATTATGCGGGTCGGGGTAATCCGCTATCCAGCCTGTGGCAAACATGCCATCTTTTTCTTCCTGCAGGTGATAGAGAAAAGCGTCCGGTTCCAGCTGCCTCACTTGCACCTCCACGCCGAGGTTTAGCTGCCAGTCCTGAATAATGGCCCCCAGATAAGCAGGAATGTCGTTGCCATAGCCCCCGATGGTAAGAATAACAGGCGGCAGATTGGCAACAGAGCCGTAGGAGGAAGCGGCGATAAGCTCCCTCGCTTTTTTTGCATCATAGCTTATATCCGTGAGGTTGGTGTTATACCCGGGCAGGCCCGGGGGTAAAATGCCTCCGGCGACAGATACCATGCCCCTGAGGATTACCCGGGCAATGCGTTCTCTGTCCACGGCCAGGCAGAAAGCGTGGCGTACATTGATATCGTCAAAGGGAGGAGAAGAGGTGTTAAAACCGAGGTAGTAAAGGCTGAGCTCCGGCGTGATGGAGAGCTCTCCGCTGAAGGGGTTTTGCGGGTCTGCCGCCATGTCGATGTAGGCCGTGTATACGGGAACAACGTCTATTTCGCCCAGTTCGTACATGGACATGGGGTTTCCCGTGAGGAGGTGGAAAGTTACCCGTTCGAGGCTGGCTTTCTCTCCGTAGTAAAGTTCGTTTCTTGCCAGCGTCAGCGCCTGCCCTTCCTGCCATTCTGCCAGCCTGAATGGCCCTGTGCCGTCAGGATTGCGCCACCAGTATTTTCCTGCTGCCACATTTTCCTGGTTGATGACGAAGGCGGTGGGGTAGGTCAATTTACACAGGAAATCGGCCCGGGGAGCGTCAATAGTAATCTCCAGGATATGCTTCTCTATTACTTTAACGCCGGTTAGGCTTTCTATCTCCCCCGACAGTAGCTGCCTCGCTCCCAGGATGTCGCCCAGATAGGTGGTGGCCGTGGTGGAGCCGGTGGCGGGGTCGCAGGCTCGTTCCCAGGAATACTGGAAATCGGTGGCTGTTACCTCTTTGCCGCTGTGAAATTGCACCCCCTCGCGTAAATAAAAGGTATAAATTGTGCCGTCAGGGCTTTGCTCCCAGCGCTCGGCGATGTCGGGCACCACTTCCATTTCGCTATTCAGGCGTACCAGCCCGCTGAAGACCTGCATGATGTAAGTATGAGAACCCATATCTCCGGAGATGGCGGGGTCCAGTGTCAGGGGGCCGCTGTCCCAGAGATTAAGAGTGTCGTTACTGGTGGACCCTGTTCCCCCTCCAATTTGCTGGCAGCCTGACAGGGGCATAATGACCAGGATGCAGGCAAGTAGAACCTGGAACACCAAGTGCAAGAGCTTGCTTATGGGACGAGGAATTATTGCCATTTCTTACTACCAGATTACAAGAATTTCCGTTATGGTGTCGTCGTAGTCAGGTTGGGCGAAGTTGCCGCCGCTCTGCCAGTAATGTATTCCCACTCTGAGGCTCATCTCGTCGTCGGTTTGTGGCTCGACGTAAACCAGGCCTCTGTCTACGGTATGAAAAGCGACGATGGCATGTCCTGACGAGGGGAAACTAATACTCACATAGGCACAGCGGATGTCTTCTGCCTCAGCTTTGTTACATACATCTTGAGCAAAGTGTCTGCACTCGTATTCGTCCGCAACATATTGTTTGCTGTCTGTTCTGTCCCTGCTCAAGAAACTTTGCATTTGTCGGTAAGTGGGGTCTGTGATGGTATAGCCGTGTCCGGTCATCAGCCCGTCGTAGCTTGTTTGCAAATCAGCGTAGTCGGTATTGAGGGAAGCGAGGTTATCCTGCGTTGATGCCAGCGCGGTTTGCGTTAGAGACAATGTTCTACTTGTAGAAGCCAGGTCTGCCTGCGCCGATTCCAGCCCTGATTGTGTAGACTCCAGACTGGATTGGGAAACAGCGAGCGCGCTTTGCGTTGACAGCAGTTCTCCTTGCGTTGTTTCCAGATTTGTGGAGATGCTATCCACGGAATATGCCAGGGAGATAGTAAAGAATACCAAAAAACCGATGGTGATCCACCTTTTCATTTTTACCCCCTTGATGCGATATTTGCCCGCATAAGCTATCTGCTTCCCTGAATAAATCCTGCGCGCGGCGGCGGCGGCGTTTCTTCTTGAAGGGTATTCTAGCAGAGGGGTTGTGGAAAGGGTATCTTGCAAGATAAGAGATTCTCTGATAGAAAGGAGAAGGGTTTCTGTTAGGGCAATGGCTGGAAGAGGAGAAGGGCGATTGAAGATATATCATGAACAATATCCCAGGCATGACGCGGTTTTCTGGCTCGTAGTTTTCCTGCTGCCCGCGGTGCTCGTCGCCAGCGTGTTCTGGCTTCGCTATTGTTCCGGGGCAGGAGGGGATTGGGTGAGTGGCAGGGGTTTGCTAGTGACGGCGGCTTGCTGGTTGATACTGTGGTGGGTGATTTCTCCCCGGAAATACCAGATCTTGAGTGGAGGAATAAGGATAGTCCTGGGGGGAACCTTCTCCTTCTTTATTCCCCTTAATTCTATTAAGAAAGTGGAATATCCCTCCGAAATATCCTGCCTGTGGCGGACCAGACACCGCTTTGTCGCCTGTTTCGACCCGGAACATTATATCTGGATTCAGAGAGGGAAGGTCATGGGCAATGTGATGATCAGCCCCAGGAACCCCTCGTTGTTCATCAAAAATCTTGTGGATGTCATGGAGCAAACCAGGGAAGAAATAGAATTTGTCGAGAATCAACGTGCATGGAAACTGATCAGGGGAATCAGACCGCAGACGGACACTCCTCTGTGTGCCCGGGACGCGGTGGTGGAGGGGAGAGGGGAGTGCTATGACGCTGAAGTTCCTTATGTGACGAGTGAGCGTTGCCAATCCTGTTCCAATTTGTCCATATCCAGGTCGTAAATTGCCTTCAGAGCCTCGTCACAAGTGGTACCCTGCTTGAAAAGCTCCAGTAAGCGCAGCATGCTGTCCTGACCATAATTGTTCAGGAGGTGGGCTACCAGGCTGCGGCTCTGGGCGTAAGAGATATAAGCTTTTTCAGGGTCGGCGGAGAAAGGGCTGGCGAGACTGCGTACTGAAATAAGCCTATCGTCGGAGATAGCCTTTTCCAGCCAGTAGCGGTGAGTAGGGTTGAATGCTCCTTCGTTATACACAGCCAGGCCTTCATCGAGCCAGGTGGGCAGCCTGCCGTAGGGGCTGAAAGTTGCCTGATGCACTACCAGGTGAGTTAGCTCGTGAACCAGTGCCCTTTTCCCCCATTCTGTGTTTTCTTGAGAGATGCCGATAGCTACTGTGCCGAACTCGGTGAAAGCGACCCCTCCTGTCCATTCCTGGGGAAAGATCATGGCTTCCCGCACCTCTGCGGCGGAGGCGTAAACATATATCCTGATGGGATTTTGGGAGCGAGCGCCGATGTCATCAGTTAACCTGGCAAGCCCCTGCGAGCAGGCATCCAGCAATTCCTCCGCAAATGCCTCGTTTCCCTGGTACCAGAACAGGGTCAGGTTGTCCTCCTGCAGGCTCTGCCATTCGTAGCGGGTATCGTTGAAGCATATCCTGGTAGGGCGAGAGTTTATTGTCTTTCCGGCGCTGTCTTCGATTACCCACCAGTATGTGATCTCAGCTCCCGGGGGCAGGCTTGCTCTCCTCATGTCCCATGACCAGCTGACCCGTATGCTGGTAGATGGCGAAAACACAGCCCAGCCTTCGCTGATTATTGGAGCGTAATTCATTTTGTGCACCCGGTAGAGCAGGCGGGCGCTGGTGATTTCGGCAGGACGTTCTGC
>JAUWOK010000038.1 GCA_030612165.1 Dehalococcoidia bacterium | reverse complement strand
GAGCACAATCAAATGTAACTTTTACTATATTCATTCCCCCTCGTAACCGGGGGTCATCTCGACCTACTAATTCTTCACCAATATAGATGTTTGGCTTCATTTTTAGTAATCTATTATAATAATCATCAAATGTTTTCAATTTCTTTATCCTCCTAACATTTTATTTATAAATTTACATATTTTAACAATAATAAATAAGAATTTTCGTAAAATTTAAAGATTATTGCTATAGTTCTTACCTAAAATCCATGAAGAATTAAGATGTGGGGCGTTTTTTAAATAACAATTCTTATTCAAATTTAAATTGATAAATAAATGTTAAGGAATAATCCAATAATAGTAAAATTAGAAGGATACCTAAACCGTTAAATTGAACCAGTTTTTAAATTTCTTTTGTTATTTGGTCTAAATCTGCCCTTAAAGACGGTTTTGGAATGTTTCCTTTAATATATCCAAAAGGTAAAACGGTTAGTAAATAATCATTCTCGTCTAAGCCGAGTAATTCCTTTACCTTGTTTCTATCAAGAGCTCCCGTCCAACAAGTACCAATCCCTAAAGACCATGCCATTAACATCATGGTCATTGACACTAAAGATGTATCTTGAATATAGTAATTAGGACTAGTTATTTTTTTCCCAACTATTGCTATAGCAAGGGGTGCTCTTTTGCCCTTTTTCATCTTTTGAAAAACCGCCCCTTTTCCAATATACTAAACTCAGTATATTTTGATGAGGTGAAATATGTCCGCACCGATAATTTTAAATCAGGCCAATTTCAAGGAGATAGTTCTTAACGCCAAACAGCCCGTTCTCGTGGACTTCTGGGCTCCGTGGTGCGGCCCATGCCGGGCATTGGCTCCCATAATAGCTGAGCTGGCCAACGAATATGAAGGAAAGGTTGTTTTTGCCAAGGCTAATGTCGACGAGAATTCATCTCTTGCTTCACAGTACAGTATTGCCAGCATTCCCACAATCATCCTCTTCAACAAAAGCAAGCCCGTGGAGCAAATGGTCGGGGGAAAAACCAAGGTTGCTTTCCAGAAGATACTGAATGCCGTTTTGGGTAAATAAATAATAAGCGTCTTCCCTGCCACCTCGCAATCACAAAAACTTCTTTTGTGTATGGCGACATATAAAAGCGATATGCCACCAATGAGTCAACTCAGTAGCGACCCCACAAAATCGCTCTGCCCCCGCACAAATTCATCAATCGACATCTCGCGCTTACCCGCCGCCTGAACACGACACAGCATCAATGTCCCTTTGCCCGTCACCACTCCCGCAGCAGACGACTGCGGCAATGCCACCACCTGCCCTGGCTGACCGTGCAAATCGCCAGAAGCCAGCCGTGCCTGGCAAAGCCTGAGGCGCTTACCTCTCCACCAGGTATAGCTTCCAGGCCAAGGGCTGTACGCCCTGACCATACGTTCAATCTCTTCAGCAGAAAGCTGCCACTTCACCTCACCATCCCCCCCTGTGTGCAACTTGCTGTATGTCGCACGAGTATCGTCCTGCGACTGTGGGCATATCTTCCCGTCTGCCCACCCTGTTAAAACTTCCGTTAATAACGGTGCTCCAATGCTCATCAGCTTGGTGGTAAGCGAACCGGCAGTATCATCTGGAGCGATAACAATTTTGCGCTGGGCCAGAATAGGCCCTCCGTCCAGGTCCATAGTGATTAACATAATAGTGGCTCCGGCCACAGCATCGCCCGCAAGTAAAGCACTGGCCACTGGCGAAGGGCCACGATGACGAGGCAGCAAGGAAGGATGCACGTTGAGACAGCCGAATTCGGGTAAAGATAATACTTCTGGAGGCAAAATTTGTCCATACGCCGCCACGATAATCACTTCAGGCTTAAGCCGGGCCAGATCAGTTATCGCCGCCGCATTCTTAATGTTCTCCGGCTGAAACACAGGAACATGGTGTGCCAGCGCCCATTTCTTCACCGGAGGAGGAGCGGGCTGCTGGCCACGGCCCGCCGCTCTATCAGGGCGGGTATATACCGCTACTATTTCATAAGCCTTCTGCGCCAGTTCCTCTAGCAGTGGCACGACAAAATCCGGTGTGCCCATAAAAACAATTCGCATCATTATTCTCCCCGGCCAAAAATCGTTTTAAATTTTTTATTTCTTATGTCACAACCTGCCTAGAAAGCATGGACAACTCGTTGATATCCTTTACCATCTGCCACATTATAGAGACCCTGTGATTATATCAGGCTAAAGTGATCTCCATAAGAAAATATTTCACCCGGCAAGGAAAAGGATGCAGCACTAAAGTTGAAAACGGCACGAGAAATTTGGGAAAAAGCCCTGGGAGAACTCCAGGTCGAGGTTAGTAAGCCGAATTACAATACCTGGCTGAAAGACAGTCATGGTGTAGGTTACCAGGAAAACGTCTTTACCGTAGGCGTGCCCAATTCCTTTGTAGCCGAATGGTTGTCCTTGCGGCTTGCTTCACTAATCCAGAAGACTCTGGCCGGTATTCTGAACGGGAACGTTGAAGTTTTATTTACCGTACATGCTCCCGCTTCTCCGAAAGCTCCCGGGAGGGCTATCGCCTGCCCCACAGACGGAGGCACCAGCCTCAAGACCAGAGCCAGCAATAACGGCTTAATCTCCAGATATACCTTCAGTAATTTCGTCGTAGGAGATTCCAGCCGCCTGGCTTATGCCGCCGCCATGGAGGCCGCGGAAAATCCCGGGAGAACCTGGAATCCCCTTTTCATCTATAGCGATACCGGACAAGGAAAGACACACCTTCTCCATGCTATCGCACATGCAGCAATTGATAATGGTTTCAAGGTGGCCTGTTTGAGCGCCGAACAGTTTACCAGGAAGTTCATATCGGCCGTCCGGCAAAAACAAAGTGATCCTTTCCATGACATATTAGACGGCATTCATATATTGTTATTTGACGATATACAGTTTCTTAGTAATAAAAAACAAACCCAACAGTATTTCTTTCATATCTTCAATGCTCTGTACGAAAATGGCAAGCAGCTTGTCATTACTGCCAATAGTCATCCTGCGAAGATGGCTTTATTTAATAAAGATCTGACATCGAGATTCGAGGGAGGGTTATTTGTTAATATTCAGTCACCGGATGAAGAAACACGTTTGTCTATTCTACGGGCGAAAGCCAAACAGCTAAAGTTCCCTCTCCAGGAGAACTCGCTGACCACAATAGCAAAGATGCCCCACAGTAATGTCCGCCAACTCGAGGGCACTATCGCTTCCATAGCCGCCAGAAGTAGATTGCTTTCCGAACAGCCCACTCTCCAAACAATCAACAAGTTATTAACTGACACCGCGTCTGGCAACAGCCATAACCAGATTATAGAGATGGTCTCTACTCATTTCCATGTTTCAGTGGAAGACCTGTGCGGCCAAAAAAGAACTAAACAAATCGTGCAGGCACGCCAGGTTGCCATGTATCTTATGAGAGAAAATTTATCTCTCTCCCTTTCCGAGATAGGAAAACAACTAGGCGGTAAAAACCACGCTACTGTACTCTACAGTTACAACAAGGTAAAAAATACATTAAAAAATAATTCTGAACTACGCAATGCCATCAAGTATATTCAAAACAAATTTGATGCATCTTCTTGATGTTTCCGATATTTTATATTTCTGTGGATAAAATAAAGTTATTGTGTTAGTAACTTAAGCAAATGCTCCTTCCTGAATTGTTAATTTTTCTACAGTAATTATAGCTTATATCAACAGATTACTAGCTAACACTTATTATCATTATCAATATATACTATTAATAATATAACTATTTACTATACTTTATACTTAAGTGAAACAAAGGTTTTTATAAATATGAGAGAAATTAATGATAGATGATGTAAAGATTATAGTTTGTGGTGGACATGGTGGGGATGGGTTGGCGAGTTTTTCCCGGCGCAAGTTCATACCTCTGGGGGGTCCTGATGGTGGCGATGGTGGTGATGGTGGCGATGTAGTTTTTTTTGGAGATTCGAATATTGATGATTTAAGCTCGTTTAAGAGTGGTAGAGTGTTAGCTGCCCGTGATGGGGATAATGGAGGGAAGTGGCAAAAGCATGGTAAAAGCGGCGATGCTCTTGTTGTTCGAATGCCGCTGGGCACAACGATTTTTTCAGAAAACGAATGGGGGGATAAGCAACTGCTGGCGGATCTGATTACTCAGGGACAGGAGGTTGTGGTCGCTCGTGGTGGTCGGGGAGGATTTGGGAATATTCATTTTGCCACGGCGGTAGATCGAGCCCCTGTGAAAGCATTAGAAGGTATAGCAGGAGAGGAAAAGCAATTGTTTTTGGAATTCAAATTAATGAGCGATATCTGTATTGTCGGCGCTCCTAACTCGGGTAAATCTACTTTACTGTCTGCGATTACCCATGCCACGCCCGAAGTGAGGGATTATGCTTTTACTACCCGCCAGCCTGCAAAAGGGGTTATCTTTGGCAGAAAAAAAGATGTGACCGTTGTGGAGATTCCCGGTCTTATTAAAGATGCGCATAAGGGGAAGGGATTGGGAAATAAATTTTTGTGCCATATTGAGAGAGCATTTATTTTAATTTATCTACTTGATGGGTCTTCTCCAGATATACGGGGTGATTACCAGATGTTAAAGGAAGAGATGTCCTTATACGGATTAGATTTGTCCCGGAAAAGCGCTGTTGTCGTGGTGAATAAAACGGACTTATCTGAAGTTGCCGAGTGTATCAGCGAGATTGAACGGAAGGTGAATTGTCTGGAAATGCCGATGTTTTTCGTATCGGCTGCCTGCGGCGACGGGATGGAGCCGCTTGTTTCCAGCTTGCTGGTCGAGATGGAGGCACGAGAGCAGCAGGTGATTAAAGCCGGGGCATCTTCAGCGCAGAAGGCAATCTTTTATCCTTCCCCGAAGCGCAAGAGGGTGAAATGAAGCTGGGGGTTATGGGAGGCACCTTTGATCCTGTGCATACAGGGCATCTTATTGCCGCGGAGGAGGCACGAGTAAAACTGGCACTGGATACGATTCTCTTTGTTCCTGCCGGACGGCCGTGGTTGAAGGCGGGCTGTTTTATTACTCCTGCCGCGCATCGTGTGCAAATGGTGCGTCTGGCAACGGAAAGTAATCCGTTTTTCGAACTAAGTACGATTGAAGTGGAGCGACCTGGCCATTCTTATACCGTAGACACGATGAGGGAGCTGCGGGACCGGTACGGGAGTAAGGTGGAGTTATTTTTTATCCTTGGCAGTGACAGTGTGTCGGGGCTGCCGCAGTGGAAGGAGCCCGAAGAGATTCTCCACCTGTGTTCTCTGGCGGTGATGCGCAGGGCCGGCGGCCTGCCGCCGGAGCAAAAGAAGAGCGAGCAACTACTCTCCGGCAATAGAGACAAGATTGTCTTTGTGGATATGCCTGTTATTGGTATCAGCTCTTCAGATATCCGTGAACGTGTAAGAAAAGGATTATCCGTGCGCTACATGGTGCCTGATGCGGTCGAGCGGTATATCGCCGAAGAGGACCTATATCGTTGCCCGTGACTAAATGTCCAGATTTTTCACACTGTGTGCGTGGGCCAGAATAAATCTTCGTCGAGGTAGCACCTCGTTGCCCATCAGGGTGACAAAAGTTTGGTCGGCCGTCATAGGGTCCCCCACTTCCACTTCAAGCAGGGTTCTGGTGGCAGGGTTCATGGTTGTGTCCCAGAGTTGTTCGGGGTTCATTTCTCCCAGACCCTTGTAGCGCTGTATCGTGTATTTATGTTCTGTAAGTTCCTTGAGTTTTTTCTCTTTAGCTTGCTCGGAGTAAATCCATGTGTGTTGTTTGCCTGCCTGAATACGGTAGAGGGGAGGCTGAGCGATGTAAAGGTGTCTGTTAAGGATTAGCTCCGGCATGTGGCGGTAAAAAAAGGTGAGGAGCAGCGTGCGGATGTGCGACCCGTCGACATCCGCATCGGTCATGATGATGATGCGATGGTAACGCAGCTTGGCAAGGTCGAAGTCTTCGTCAATATTGGTTCCTGCCGCAGTGACGATGGCTCGGATTTCTTCGTGTTCAACCAGTTTGTCCTGGGTGGCTTTTTCCACATTGAGGATTTTCCCCCGCAGGGGCAGAATAGCTTGAAAATAGCGGTCCCGTCCTTGCTTGGCAGATCCTCCCGCGGAGTCTCCCTCCACCAGATAAAGTTCACAGAAAGCCGGGTTTTTCTCTGAGCAATTGGCGAGTTTTCCTGGCAGCGTCGATGTTTCAAAGGCATTCTTTTTAAAAACCAGGTCGCGGGCACGGCGTGCTGCCTCCCTGGCTTTTGCCGATATGAGGCATTTATTCACAATGGCTTTGCTTTCCTCCGGGTGCTGTTCCATGTAAAACGTTAATCCTTCGCCAACCACAGATTCCACGTGCGCCTTGATTTCAGGATTGACCAACCTCGTTTTTGTCTGTCCCTCAAATTGCGGATCTGGCAACTTAGCGCTGATGATTGCCACCAGTCCCTCGCGCACGTCTTCCCCTGTCACATTGGGGTCGCTGTCCTTGATGAACTTGTTTTTGCGGGCATAATCGTTGATCACGCGAGTCAATGCCGAGCGAAAGCCGGTGAGATGGCTGCCTCCCTCGCGCGTGTTGATGCAATTGGCAAAAGAGGTAGTTAGCTCAGCCACACCGTTGTTATACTGCAGGGCAACCTCCACCATGGTAGAGGCAATCGTGGCCGACAGGTGAATGGGGGTGGGGTGCAGCACCGAATGATCCCGGTTTAAGCAGCGCACGTAGCTGGACATCCCCCCTTCAAAGTAGAAAGCCTTTTCACTGTCGCTGCTCTCGTCCCGGACGTTGATTTCCACTCCTTTGTTGAGGTAAGACAGTTCGCGTAACCTTTTACAAACGGTGTCGAAATTGTAAGAGATAGTATCAAATATTTCGCTGTCCGCCAGAAAAGTAACTGTCGTGCCAGTCTCTTCCGTGTCGCCGATTATATGTATATCTCCCCGGGGTATTCCTCTCTCATATTCTTGCCGGTGTATTTTGCCGTCCCTCTTTACATCTGCCGTGAGGCAAGCAGAGAGGGCATTGACCACGGACGCGCCGACGCCATGCAGCCCGCTGGAAATTCTGTATGTGAGCCCCCCGAATTTGGCCCCGGCATGCAGGTGAGTCATTACAGCCTCCAGCGCGGTAATATCCATTTCGGGGATGATATCCACGGGAATTCCTCTCCCGTTGTCGGATACGGTAATGCTGTTATCTGCGTGGATTGTGACCATGACCCGGTCGCAGAACCCCGCCATAGTCTCGTCTATACTGTTGTAAACTATTTCATAAAGGAGATGGTGCAGGCCTTGTGAATCAGTGCCACCGATATACATGCCGGGCCGCAGGCGCACAGCTTCAATTTCACCCAGAATGCGAATATCACGGGCGCTGTATTCTGCGGACGCGCAGCTATTTTCGTCCTGTGCGGCGTTAATCTCGTTTTCCTGTGTCATGGGAGTGTATGATTTTCAGCAACGCAGCATATTTGCCCGTTCCGTGGGCGTATTATACCATATCTGGGGGGGTAGTTGCAGTTTTACCCACAACTTGTCGTTACGGCGGAGACGATTTCCCCGAAGGGGATATTTTGCTGTGTGCCTGTGGACATATCTCGCAGAATCGCCTGCTGAGCGTCAATTTCCTCTTCTCCCACGATTATTACGGTGGGAAAACCCCTGTTATGGGCTTGCCGTAATTGAGACTTGAGGCTTCTGTCCCCGACAGCGCTTATCGTGGCGATTCCTGCCTGGCGCAAAGTGGCTGCCAGCTTGACCGTTTCCAATTTGGCTTTTCCCCCTATATGGATGAGGAAAACAGTGGCAGCGGGAGGAGAAGGAAGGGAGATGTTTTGCGTTTTCAGATTTAAAATGATCCGTTCTATGCCAGCGGCAAATCCTACCGCTGGAGTGGGCTTGCCGCCCAGCGCCTCAATGAGGTCGTCATAACGCCCTCCTCCGCCGATAGTTTTTTGTGCTCCCTCTTCCTCCGGTTGAAACTCAAACACTGTCCTGGTGTAATAGTCTAGCCCGCGCACCAGTTTGTTATTTAATTGAAAGGGAATGCCCAGAATCTCCAGATATTGCTGAACTTTCTGGAAGTGTTCCTGACATTCTGCGCAGAGGTACTTCCTGATTGCGGGTGCGCTGTCGGCAATCTCCTGACAGGTAGCGTTTTTGCAGTCCAGTAATCTCAGGGGATTTTTCTCCCTTCTTGTCTGGCAGTCGGGACACAGTTTTTGGGCATGCCCGGCATAGTGCGAAAGCAATGCCCTGATGTATGCAGGGCGGCATTGCCGGCAGCCGATACTGTTGAGTTGGAGAGAAAAGCCGCTGAGGCCCAGAGAGAGCAGAAAATGCTGCGCCAGCTCAATTACCTCTGCGTCGAGAGACGGATCGGCGTCACCTATCGCTTCAAAGCCGAATTGATGGTGCTGCCGGTAGCGGCCGGCCTGCGGTCTTTCGTACCGGAAAATAGCGGAGAGATAATAGAGCCTGACTGGTTGTGCCAGGTTGAACAAACCATGCTCTAAATATGCCCGGCAGACAGGGGCTGTCCCCTCGGCTTTCAAAGCTAAAAGCTGCCCGCCGCGGTCCTCAAAAACATACATTTCCTTCTCCGCAAGGTCTGTGCCATGGGAGGAGGAGCGGGCAAACAGCTTCTGGTCCTCGAAGACAGGGGTATCGATGGGCTGGTAGCCATAGAGGCAGCACAGAGAAGCAGCCTTATCCTGCACATATGTCCAGTAACTTTGCTCTTCCGGCAGAATATCCGTGGTGCCGCGGGGTGCTTTATATAACAAGGCCTCTCCTTTGTTTTACAGGATAGATTGCCTGATACCCTGTCCAGTTTAGCATATTTACTGCCTCAGCCTTGAAGATACTGTTCCTTACCCCTATGGAAATAGCCAGCTAAAGAATATTTTTGGTCATCTTCCTTGAGGGCGCGAGTTCCTGAAACCGAGTACTCCACTATGTCCTAGCCTTGGTAAAAATTTGTTTTCCTAGCTATGTCTAGTGACAAAAATATTCTTTAGCTGGCTATTT
>JAUWOK010000079.1 GCA_030612165.1 Dehalococcoidia bacterium | reverse complement strand
AAATAGCTCTACCGGAAGCATTTTTTCAGCGTACAGGGTATCGATGGAATCTCTTACTTCCTGGTAGACATTTTGGATAACTTCGCTTATTTCGTTTATCCCTGTGCTGATATCTTTAGCGTTGGAGGCGGGCAGGGAGTTCTCCAGCAACCTGGTTTTCATGTTGAGGTAAGCCAGTTTCTGGGCAGCGCTGTCATGGGTTTTTCGCGCTATGCGCTTTCTTTCCAGAAAGGATGCCTCTTCCTCTATGTGGCGGTGAACACTGATATTGCTGTGCTGGGAAAGGGTAGGAATAAAAAAGCAGATGATGCAGTATGTCACAAAGAGAGTGATAAGATTGCTTTCCTGAATATTGGCGAAAGCGCCGTTGTAGCTGAACAGGGTATGACAAAAAAGCAGGGTTAAGGGAAAAAGAAGTGCTGTGGGACGGGCAATTTTACTTTCCAGCAAGAGCGCAGTGGTGAGCACGGGGCAGAGAGAATACAGGAGGAAGCCGCCACTCAAACCCCCCGTTAACAGGAGAAATGCCAGACAGACGACAATATCGCCTCCGACGATAAAGTAAGTCCAGGCATCCCTGTCATAGATACGCAGAGGAGAAAGGGACTTGAAAATGGTATAAAGCCCCACCAGTCCGAAAAGAGAGTACTGCCAGCCGCTGAACGTTTCTGAAGGGGCAAAGAGGAAGAGAATCACCGTTGCCATAACAAAGGCGAAGAGGCGGTAAAGCGACAGGAGTTGATATATTTTCCTCTCGTAAGGTAATTGCCCCCAGCTTATCAAATGCAAACGTTTCATATATGGTTAGTATACACAAATCCGACTTTGCGCAATAGGGGGGCACAGTTGCTGCGAATGATACCCGTTACTAGAAGAAGCCCAGATACCAGTTGACGATGTTCTGCCCCCAGGCCAGCGCAGCCAGCGCCCCCAGCGAGAGAAATGGACCGAAAGGGATAGTTTGTTTTCTATTCTTGCGACCCATCAACAAGAGAGCAACGGCCATAATTCCGCCCGAAATCAAGGCAATGGCGATAGCTGCCAGGCTGGAAGGGAATCCCAGCATAAAGCCTGTTAATCCAGCCAGCTTGACATCCCCCCATCCCATGCCCTCTTTATAGACCAGGCAGGGAATAAAAAGAATGAGGAAGGAAATTGCTCCTCCCAGCAAAGAACTATACAAAGCTGCCAGTGTAAGGTTGCTGACGAACAGCCCTTCACCTTGCGGGGGCAGAAAAATCAGAGAAAGAATGATGGCCAGGGGCATTACGGGATAGATGATCTTGTTGGGAATGATCCCGTCTTTGATGTCGATAGCGGCTAAGGCGATCAATATGGCTGAGTACAGGGCGGAGATAATCCATAGAGCGCCCAGGTCGTATTTGAGGAAAAATAGCAGGAAGATGACGCCTGTTACCGCTTCAATGGCCGGAAGATATCGCGGGATAGGAGCGTGGCAATAGCGGCAGTGGCCCCGCAGGAGCAGGTAGCTCAGAACAGGAATCAGGTCCAGGCGCCTTAAACGCTGCTGGCAATGAGGACAATGCGAAGGAGGCGTGATAATGGATTGCCCTGCCGGTAGACGGTCTATTACCACGTTGAGAAAGCTCCCGACGGTGATGCCGATCAGAAAGATGAAAAAAGACAGCACGTAGATCATAGTGTTTTCAGGGCGAGACCTAGATTGACCATCATCTGGGAAGAAGGAAAATCATCGGGGAAAAGCAGTACCATATCTGGCTGACCACTGGGGCGGTCGGTAGACTTTCTCAGCGTCTCTATTAAAGAGGGATCGGAGCTTAAAGAGCCGCATAAATAAATGGGGGTATCGGGTGGTAAGGGGGAGCCTGTGCGGGTACTGCTGTAAAAAGTTATGGTCCGTTCTATTTCTTCTGTTAACCGGGTGCTGATATTGTCAGGATCGAACTCTTCCTTCACGAAGAAGCTTCTTATGGCAGCGGGCAGACTGTTTACCGTAACAACGATGTCAAAACTATTGTTTTCGGCGTGAGCGATGATAGCCTCTTTCTGGTTTACCGCTCTGGCCAGTGCAAGGGGAGACAGGTCGACACTGGAGGGAGTAAGTCCTGCCAGTTTAAGGGTTCTTATCAGGGCATCCAGCGGTTCTCTGGGTACTGCTAATGTGAAAAAGGGTTTTTCCTTTTCCAGTGGGGGCAGTGCTTGCCAGAACAGGTAATTGCTTTCCAGGGAAACGGAAGCAACCCGCCTCATTTCCCGGGGAATCATTGTTTCCGGTACAATCCCCTTTTCGTTCGGGAGAGAAATGACTCTGACGAGGGAATCAAAACCGGGTAAAGCGGCAACCACTTCTTTTGTAAGTATTTTCTTGGAAGAAAGGGCAGTTTTGATGATTTTTGCCATGCCTGCTTCGTCGGCAATAAATCCTCTCTTGAGCAGATTGGGATTAAAGGGCAGGCTGATCCAATCCTGTACCTGGGTTTTTTCGTGGGAGAGCATTCGTAGCACTGTGCCGTCAAAACTGAGTGTAAGTCTCACCATGCGGAACCTCCGGTTTCAGGTTGAACATAAAATGCTGTTTCGATGGACAGCGCCCATTTTTCTTCGCCGTAATACAGGGTCACTCCTTTAATAACCGTAGTATCATATGCCGCACCGGTGATGTCTTTCAAGAAGGAAGTTAACTTCTCCGGAGACCCTTCCAGAGATAGGTGCGAGCTGAATACAGGATAATCCAGCTCGGCAATCGTCTCGGTTGTCCAGGTGCTGGAGTAGCTAATGATGGCGAGTTCGTTTTGCTCCGCTGTTTCCAGCAAGATAAAAGGCATTTCGGCGCAATCCTCTCTGGTGGGCAAAGAACCGGACAATGCGGCAAGTTGGTTTTGCAGAGAGGATAGGTCTCTCTCCATTTGCTCACTACCGGTGGCGTTCCCCGCCTGTGTCAGCCTGATTTTTGCCGCAGAGAGTTCTAATGCGATAAAGACTTTTTCTTCCCGGATGGCGGCGTTGCTTTGAGCGAACGAGAAAAGGAGCACTATCCCTACTATTATTACGGCAATAAAAGAGAGGTCCACGCTACCGAGTTTCCCCTGTCGCAACATTACTCTTCTCCTCCGGCAAAATTGATTAACAGGTTAAAAGAGTAAGCGCCTTCTTCCGTTGCTTGGGAATAAAGCACTGTCCACAAAAAAGCATTAGATACTTCGGGGTAGCTTAATAATTGCTGGCGGTATTGCTCTACCGATTCTCTGGCGTCAGGGGAGAAGCCGACTACGGAAAAGGCGAGATTATCCTGAGTTATAGAACGCAGCACTAGTTCAGGAGGCAAAGCTTCAAAAATAATGGCAACAGGTCTTTCCCCCAGTGTTTGCATGGACGTTATCGTTTCACTACCGGTTTGTACATTATTCAGTTCTTGCTCCAATGTGTTTATTTCCTGTCTGAGGCTCTCAAGGTAACTTGCGTCAGGTACCAATGCGGAGATCTCGGTTTTCACCCGGTCTAGCTCTGCCTGCAGCCTTGCCGCCTCTGCCCTGTTTACCTGGTTGCTATGATACACGGTCATGGTGATTGCCAGTACGACTACCATAGCGATAACCAGATATGTCTGTAACCTGGAGAGCAACGGGTGCTTTTCCTCCCGGGGGAGAAGATTTATGTTGGGAATTCTGGCATATATTTTTGAGGGTTTGTCCCGTGTGGTGATGGTCTCCTTTACCTTGGGAAATTCGTCCTGTGCGATGACTGCTTCTCCCCGGCCCTGCCATCTCAACCGGAAAGCCGGTATCAATACTGCGACAGCTAATGCTGAAGTATAAATTTCGACCTGCACAGCAGTAAGCAGTTCCGCGGCAAACAGTATTGCGCCATAGTTCACTATGATATGAAGCGCTGCCACAAGCAGGTAAAATTGCCAACCCTTTCCATTGTTCCAGCCGTAGATTGCCAGAGCAGTGGCTCCGGCATGGAAACCAATAAAGCTGAATCTTTCCCAGAAAGGAAGGAGTGCCAGCCATCCCTGTGTCTGGACAGTAGTCCAGGTGAAGCCCGAAGTAAAAATGGGCCCGAGCAACCCGACTGCCTCGAAGATGCCAAAACCAACTCCGGCTACGGCTCCAAGGATGAGAGCGTCTCGTTTTGAGAGGGGTCTCCGCCGCCTCAGGTAAATAAGTGGTGGCAGTAATTTCAATCCCTCCTGGACAAGCCCGGCAAGCACCAATGCCGGTATTCCCACAAGTAACACGTGTTGCAGTGTCGCCTCCGGCCAGAAGCGGAGCAGTGCCTGGTC
>JAUWOK010000004.1 GCA_030612165.1 Dehalococcoidia bacterium | reverse complement strand
CAATAGCTTTATCTGTAATTCTTTTCATCCTCGGTCTGGTGCTCTACAGGAGGTTTTGCTGGGGAAGAAGATAAAATCGGTAACGACAATGACAACGCAATTTGAGCCCTTTATATGTTGCTCGTTTACCAGTAAAATATGTCCAGCATGCCTGCGACGTCACTCAGAAAACAATACCTCAAAATTAAACAACAATATCCTCACGCCATAGTTTTCTTTCGCCTCGGCGATTTCTACGAAACCTTTGATGAAGACGCAGCGATCGTTTCCCGCGAATTGGAAATTATCCTGACTGCCCGAGGGATGGGCAAGGGACAAAAAGTGCCCATGGCTGGCATACCCTATCATGCTCTGGACAATTACCTGTCCAGGCTCGTTAACCGGGGCTACAAGGTCGCCATCTGCGAACAACTCAGCCCACCGGGGAAAGGACTGGTAGAAAGGGATGTCGTACGAGTAATCACGCCTGGCACAGTAACTGAACCGGAGTTGTTGGAAGCGAAAACTAATAATTACCTGGCCAGTATCTTCATCAAGAATACAGAGGCGGGAATCGCCTATATCGACATAACAACGAGCGTTTTCGCCACCACTCAGTTGCCTGAAAATGAACTGTTTGCCGAGCTGGAGCGCCTGCAACCAAGCGAGATTCTTGTTCCCCACGGTTTTACAGAAGGAGAGCGCCTGACCGGAACCATCACTCCTCTTGACGAATATCACTTTGATCCGGATACCGCGCAGCGCGTACTCCTGGAACACTTCGGCACCGCCACGCTGGAAGGATATGGCTGCGCCCACCTGAATTTAGCAAGCGGAGCAGCAGGAGCGCTAATTCATTATATTCAAGAAACGCAGAGGGAAATTTTACCCCAGATAACCAGCCTCACCACCTATTCCACGGGCAACTTCATGCTTTTTGATATTCAGACACGACGAAACCTGGAGATATTCCAGGAAGGTAGACGGGGAGAATCTCCCGGCTCCCTTGTATCCTGCCTTGACCTGACTCGCACAGCAATGGGTAGCAGGCTACTGAAAACATGGCTGGGGCAACCTCTTCTTGATGTAAACCGCCTGCAGCAACGACAGGATGCCATCAGCTGGTTCTACGAAAACACTTTACCCCGCCAGGAGATAAGAGAACTACTGGCACGCGTCGCCGACCTGGAACGCCTGACCAATCGGGTAAGGATCGGCAAAAGTCTGCCCAGGGAACTGTTGGCCCTGCGCTTGAGCCTGGAGAAAATATCCCAACTAAAAGCGGTTCTCCTTGAAGCCTCTCCTCTGAAAGGGTTGTTATCTGAGATAAAGGAATGCTCAGGAGTGATGGAAATAATTTCTCGCGCTATCGTTGACGAGCCAGGAGAGGTAGGGCAAGGAAACGTGATAAGGAAAGGATTTTCCAGCGAATTGGACATATTGCAACAAAGTTCTCAGGAAGCAAAACAGCATCTAGCCAATATTGAAAGAAGAGAAAGGCAGCGTACAGGAGTCAAATCCCTGAAAGTAGGCTATAACCGCGTGTTCGGTTATTATATCGAGATATCGCGAGCTAATCTCAATCTAACCCCTCAGGACTATATTCGCAAACAAACGCTGGCGGAAGCAGAGAGATTCTTCACTCCCGAACTGAAAGAATACGAAGCGGTGATACTCAATGCCCAGGAGAAACTTGCCGCGCTGGAAACCACTATCTTTCGCCAGGTTTGTTCCCAGATAGGCATGACAGGAGAACACCTCCTGTCCACCGCCAGGGCGACGGCGCAAGTGGACATCTTAGCCAGCTTTGCCGAGATAGCAGTACAGCAAAAATATGTCAGACCCACCTTAACAAATCAAGACACCATAGAGATAAGGGGGGGGCGTCATCCTGTCGTGGAGAAAGCCGTGGGCAGCAGTAATTTTATCGCCAACGATACCCTGCTGAGCAATCATGACAACCAGATTATCATTCTCACCGGGCCCAACATGTCAGGTAAATCAACTTATCTTAAACAGACAGCTTTAATCGTTCTTATGGCCCAGATCGGCAGTTTTGTCCCCGCAGAATCAGCTACCATCGGCATTGTCGACCGCATATTTACCAGAATCGGCGCTCAAGAAAATTTGTCCGCCGGCCAATCCACCTTTATGGTCGAGATGGTGGAAACCGCACACATCCTGCATAATGCTACCTCACGTTCGCTAATCATCCTGGACGAAATCGGTCGAGGCACTAGCACCTACGACGGGCTTTCCATTGCCTGGGCGGTGATAGAGTTCCTCCACGGATCACCCAGGTTAGGCACCAGGACATTGTTTGCCACGCACTACCACGAACTGGTGGAAATAAGTAACACTTTGCCCCGGGTGAAAAATTTCAACGTGGCAGTGGCCGAGGAGGGAGGAAAGGTAGTCTTTTTACACAAGATTATCCCGGGCGGAGCTGACAGGAGCTACGGAATTCACGTAGCTCAACTGGCAGGAATGCCAAAACAGGTCATTAACCGGGCTAGTGAAGTGCTGAACGGGCTGGAAAAAGCCGATTCCACTTATAAGACAAAAATCCCCCGCAGGAAAGAAATCTTCCGGCAGCCTCCGCTCTTTCCTGAAAGTCTGGCACTTGCCCGGGAGCTTCTGCAGCTTGATATTGATGCCCTGTCTCCTCTGGAAGCCATCACCAAACTGTACGAGCTAAAGAGGTCAGCACGAGAGCAATCGCTATAAAGAGATAGCTTTCGCCGTGCACTCACAATAGAAACCACCAAACTTGGCTAACTATTATCTTTCCTCTCTTTTTGCTGCCAAAGCCCAGTGTAAATTGGCGTAAGTTCGCCATAATTCTTTGGAGACTCCATAATCACTTGATATAGACTTCAAAAGCTTCTGGGGAATTTTACCTCGCTCAACCAGTTCCTTCCCTGCTTGTTCTAAAGATAACAAAATTTCGTTTAAATAATTCCTGTATGCCGGCGCGGTAAAAGATTGTGCACCGGGCCGTAATATAGTGGCGATAAGTGGCTTATGCGAATTCCTCGCTATACCTTTGAAAGTTTCAGCTACCGGCCCGAAGTGCTCAACTTCGGGAAAGCCGCTGACAGAGAAAAGAGCAGTGTATTGCTCCTTCGTATTACACAATGGATGTCGTGTTAAGCCCTGGTGGGGCACAAAAGTAGGCCTGATGGTGATAAAACTTCTATCCAACAAAGCCTTCAATTTGGCAGGAATTGAATCAACAAATAATGGGAAAGCATAAATAGTCAGGTAGGCAGCGCCAACCTTTTCTATTAGCTCTCTCGCATCATCTTTAATCACACACTCTCCCCTGGTTCTCCAGCAGGTAAAGCATCCCCGACAGGGCTTAATCTCAAGCCCTCTATCATAAAGGTTGATAACCTCCACCTCTGTGCCCGCCTGCTCAATGCCTTTAATCAAATGCTGTAAGTAGAAGTAGGTAAAACCATTCTTCTTGCGCGGGCTCCCATTAATAATCAGGACTTTGTCAGGCTTTGCCCAAACTCTTTTCCCGGGGATTTCAAAATCTTGAATCTTATCTTCCACCCCGGGTATTTCTTCATCGGTAAATTTTCTCCCGAACGCCTTGTTGAGCATTTTGAGATAATAGAGTGAGCCCTTGATACGATACTTCCTGGTCAGCCATCCCCATGTTCCATTGAGTTTACCGCTAGCAACATCCAGCCAGACCGAAACTGGCGAATAGATGGTCACAGAGGGAGACTGATGTTTTCCTTCGCCACACTCTGCTTTTCCTTTTGATATGGAAAGATAGAAATAATAAGTTTCTCCTTTTTCCTCTAAAACAAATTGATAAACCGCCTCAAAAGCTGGAAACCGTTTGCCGTCATATAGGTTGCTCCAGAAACGAAAAAGCCCGTTGAGATTCTCTTGCGTTGATGATATTTCAATCACATTTTCCTCCACCTGATATTCCCGGACAATTCCGCGCAATCCCCGTATTTCTATCAGTGTTTGAAATGCCTTCTGCCGGTAAACATCATGGCTATTCCATACTTGTTAGCTATTGCGATAACCTCTTTGTCACGCACAGAACCCCCTGGCTGTACGAAGGCGGTGACACCTGCTTTTGCTGCCAGTTCTGGCCCGTCGGCAAAAGGGAAAAAGGCGTCGGAGGCTAGAACACTCCTTCTGGCTCTATCTCCAGCTCTGGCCAGAGCCAGTTCAACGCTAACCACTCTACTGGGCTGCCCTGCCCCCATCCCTAATAGTACTTTATCTCTGACGATAGCGATGGCATTTGATTTAATATCCTTAACCACCTTCCAGGCAAAAGCAAGGTCAGATCGCTCTTCCTCTGTAGGCTGACGATCTGTTACCATTTCAGGCTGAAATTCCGCATCAGAGAAAAAATCGGAAGCTTGCACTAGGAATCCCCCTGTGACACAGCGCAGGTCAAGCTGCCGTTTTCCCGAACGCGGCATGGGTAAGCGGACCAGTCGCAGTTTTTTCTTACGCCCCAACAACTCTAGTGCTTCCGGTACATATTCAGGGGCAATAACAGCGTCATAATGAGTTTCGTTTATCTCCCGGGCAGTCGCCAGATCAACCGGCAGGTTAAGAACAACAACCCCACCAAAAGCCGCCACAGGGTCACCGGACAACGCCCTACGGTAAGCCTCTGCCAGACATTCATGGCTGGCCAGCCCACAGGGATTACCATGTTTGATCACCACCACCGTGGGATCGGCAAAATTGCGGAGAATGCTGAGTGCAGCATTAGCATCCAGTAAATTATTAAAAGAGACTTCAGGGCCGTGGAGATGGGATAAGAAGGGTAACCCCTCCTTGCTCTCTACAACAGTCTGTTCCTCGTAAAAAGCTGCTTCTTGATGAGGGTTTTCCCCGTAGCGCAAGCTATACCCTTTCTGCAAAGCAATAGTCATTTGCTCCGGAAAGGATTCATCCACATTCAAGTACTGAGCAATAGCGGTATCATACATGGCCACATGCTGAAAAGCTTTGTAAGCCAGCCTCCTTCTTTCTTCCAGTGCAACCTCACCCTGGCATAATTTTTGCAAGATGGCTTGATAATCCCCGGGATCAACCACTACCAGCACAGAGGGATAGTTCTTGGCTGCGGAACGAATCATGCTGGGGCCACCAATATCAATCTTCTCCAGCGCTTCGTCGAGAACAACATCTTCCCCCTTCACCGTTTCCACAAAAGGATAGAGATTCACCACTACCATATCTATAGGCTCGATATGCTGCTGTTTCAGTTCCGCCATATGGCGGGGCAGGTCACGCCTGGCCAGGATGCCACCGTGAATCGCCGGATGCAGGGTCTTCACCCGCCCATCGAGTATCTCTGGGGACCCGATAACTTCCGAAACTCCCCGCACCTTCATGCCGGCATCTTCCAACGCCTGTTTGGTACCACCGGTACTCAAAATCTCAACCCCTATTTCCTGCAATCCACGGCAAAAATCCGCCAGCCCTGTCTTATTGGAAACGCTTACAAGAGCACGCATATATCCTCCCGATTATTAAAATCACTTCTTCCTCTTTAGGGAGATTTCGTTATGCTGCCAATGATACTGGCCTCGGGCAACATTTTGATTATCTCCGCTACGCTATCACCCGCACAAACAAGAACCATGCCCACGCCCATATTAAATGCCTTATACATCTCCGACTCATCAACATTGCCTTTTTCCTGAATAAGCCTGAAAATAGCAGGAATGCTCCAGATGCCTTTCTGAAAACAAGCGGCAACACCCTGCGGCAAAATACGGGAAACATTTCCCTCAATGCCTCCCCCCGTAATATGAGCCAGCCCCTTGATATGAGATAACACCAATTTGACCCGCTGATAATAACAGATATGGTTTTTGAGCAAAGCCTCTCCCAGTGTCTCCCCCAGCTCCGGATAAAAGCTGCCGAGGCAGGAGGGGTTTTCCTCCACTTCAAAAACCTGGCGAGCCAGAGAATAGCCATTGGTATGCAAGCCGGACGAAGGCAAACCCAGGATGACGTCACCGGCCTTAATAGAAGAGCCATCGATAATATCCTCGCTTTCCACCACTCCGACAACAAAGCCAACCAGGTCATACCGTTCCCGGGCATAAATACCAGGCATTTCCGCGCTCTCGCCACCAATAAGAGAACAGCCTGTGTCCAGGCAGGCCTGTACCATACCGGCAATCATTCTCTCCACTCGCTCGGGCACCATTCTCTCCATGGCAATATAGTCGAGGAAAAAGAGAGGTTTAGCACCGCAGCACAAAATGTCGTTAACGCAATGATTTACGATATCAATACCCACGAGATCCTCTCGCCCCAGCAATGAAGCTATTCTGATCTTTGTACCCACTCCGTCGACGCTGGAAACCAGGACAGGGGACCTGTATCCCTCTAACCGAAACATGCTGCCGAAAGAGCCAAAATTAAGAACTTCAGGGGAAAAAGTGGAACGCACCTGTCTGGAAATAGTTTGTTTTATCTCGTCGGATACCTGGATATCAACTCCGGCCCGGGCATAAGTTTTCTTAACCACTGACGACACCGAGCGTTTCCCTGGTATTCGTTTCCAATGCCAATTTGTCCATCTCCATCTGCACCGGAATCGGATAATCCCCGGTAAAACAAGCCAAACAGAAAATATTCCTGGGTAGCCCCGTACTTTTAATCAGGCCTTCAAGGCTCAGATAACCCAGGGAATCCACTCCGAGATGCTCCTTGATCTCCGAGATACTCTTACGTGCAGCTATAAGCTCACCTTTAGTAGCCATGTCCACTCCCAAAAAGCAAGGATGCCTGACAGGCGGAGCACAAATGCGGATATGCACCTCTTTGGCACCCGCCTTCTTGAGCAAATTGACAACTCTGGGGGTAGTAGTACCCCGGACGATACTATCGTCAACCACTACCAACCGCTTGCCAGCAATCATTCGTGAAAGAGGATTAAATTTGAGCTGGACATCGATATCCCGCAATCTCTGGTCAGGTTGAATGAAAGTGCGCCCCACATAGCGGTTCTTCAATAATCCTTCGCAGTAAGGAATACCTGACGCCTGCGCATAACCTATCCCTGCGGCACTGGCCGAATCAGGCACACCCATAACCAGATCGGCCTCTACGGGATATTCCTGCGCCAGAAGCGCTCCCATAGCCTGTCGGACAGGATAAAGCAGCCTGTCCCGAATGATGCTATCCGGGCGGGCAAAGTAGATGTACTCAAAGATGCACAGAGCTTCTTTCCCTTCCTTCATGTGGAAACTCCTGAGACCATCCCGGTCGATAATTACGACTTCCCCCGGTTCTATCTCCCTGAGAAACTGCGCCCCGATATGGTCCAGGGCACAACTCTCGGAAGCAATTACCCAACCACCATTTATCTTTCCCAGGCAGAGAGGCCGTACTCCCATAGGATCACGAATCCCGATAAGCTTGTCTTCCACCATCACCGTCAACGAATATGCCCCCTGGAGACGCTGCGCGGCATACTTTATCTTCTCTTCCCATTCCAAATTCGGAGAAGACAAAATAAGGTTGGCAATGACCTCAGAATCAGTGGAGGAATAAAAATCATGTCCTCTCTCACATAATTCGTTCTGCAAGAGCTTGGAGTTAGTAATATTGCCATTATGTGACAGGGCAATAGTTCGCCCATTTGAGTTTGTCACGATGGGCTGCGCGTTGATTGAACTGCTGGAACCCGTAGTGGAGTAACGATTATGTCCGATAGCGATATGCCCGGTAAGGCAGCTAAGGTCACTCTCATTAAAAGCGTGGGAGACCAGCCCCATACCGAGATGAACCCTTATATTGTCGCCATCAGAAGAAGCAATACCTGAACTTTCCTGCCCGCGATGCTGAAGCGCAAAAAGAGCAAAAAAAGTTAGCCTGGCAACATCCATGCCTGGAGCATAAATTCCAAAGACACCACAGCTCTCATGCATTATTTAAATAGCCTTCTTGGGCGGATTATAATCTCTCCCTCCCCGCAGGTCAATTCACTACGCTCATTTGTGGCAAAAATGACGGGCAAAGAACAGGCCTGTTTTTCCTTCACTCCTTCGTGTCAAACAGGATTATTTGCCAAGGGGGCTTTCTTTAGTGTAAAAATGGGGGCAACTATCTTTCAGACAAAAATGCAAACCTACAGATCTTTCAGGCTAAACGCTATCTGGTTTTTGATAATTCTTAATATTGTGGTCTTCCTCGCCACTTCAATCAGGCCGGATATGATTTTCTCTCTGGGTCTTCAGCCTATCAGTTTTCTTTCTCGTCCATGGACAAGCTTGACCAACCTTTTCGTCCACGGAAATTTCAGTCACATTATATTTAACATGATAAGTCTCTACTTTTTAGGCAGTTTTCTCGTCAGGGTAATAGGTGAAAAGAATTTCCTCAGGATATATTTTATTGGAGGTATCGCAGGCAACATCCTCTTTATCCTCATGGCTAATGCTTTCTCCGTCGGGATAGGAGCTTCCGGGGCCATTGCCGCTCTCGGTGGAATGCTGGCAATAATGGCGCCAAAACTGCCGGTGTTTATCTTTCCCTTCCCGTTCCCCCTCCCCCTCTGGATAGCGATCGTTATTTTCTTATTCCTTTCTTTCTCTCCCGGAATAGCCTGGCAGGCTCACTTCGGAGGCATACTGGCAGGAATCGCTGCCGGTTATTATTTCAGGCGCAAAAGAGTTCTCCGTTGAAGAATCTTTCGCCGGGACAAAAGTAAGAAAAGACGGTGTCCCTGCCGTAAAACCTTGACAATCCCTAAAGCTTGGTTGTTAAATACCCTAGTAATCCGATGTATCTCCGTCGTCAGGAAATTAAGGGGAAGACAAGTCAGGCAAAGGAATTCAGACAGGACACGATCTATCCATGATAAAATACGAGGACATAACAGCAGGTTACGAGTTCCCTGCGGCCAGTTATGAGTTGAATGCGGGGATTATCGCTAAGTACCTGGAGGCGGTTGATAATCAGGACAACTCCGGTTCTTCTCCAGAGTTCGTTCCTCCCTTGTCTATAGCCGCATACGCCGTGAAAGCCTCTTCTTCTTCTCTTTCTCTGCCACCTGGCTCCATACACGCTGCGCAAGAACTGGTTTTCCTGAAGCCTGTACCCGTCGGTTCGGTAATAACTTGTCGAGGCAAAGTAGCCAAGAAAGTGAACAGAGGAAAAATGCGCCTGCTGATACTGGAACTGAATGTCTTTGATCAGGACGGGGAGAAAGTACAGGAAGGGAAGGCCACGATAATATTGCCGGGCTGATACAGCAGGTCAAAAATGATGAGCAAGCAAGCTAAATTAGAGGAAACGCTACGGTTACAAGCAGGGGATACTTTGCCTCCGCTGATTAAACACATCACCCAGGAAAAGATAAATCTTTATGCCGAAGCGTCTGGAGATTTCAATCCACTGCACGTGGACGAGGTTTTCGCCAGACAAACCCCTCTGGGAGGAACGATTGCTCATGGCATGCTCGTTCTGGCCTATCTTTCAGAGATGGTCTCGCAGGTCTTCGGTATAAGCTGGCTGGCAGACGGAAAGCTCTCCGTGCGTTTTAAGGCACCGGCACGCCCGGGAGATACGATTACCGTTAACGGCATAGTGAATTCCCTCGTAGAGGAGAATGGTGTATCATATGCCAGTTGTAGTCTGGAATGCCATAATCAAAAAGGGGAAACGCTAATCACGGGAGAGGCAAAGGCCAGGCTACCACAGTAAAAGGTTAATGTCTGACGATAATAAGAGCAAGCAGAACGGAAAGGTAAGAGTGGCGCTTGATGCCATGGGAGGAGACCACTCCCCCGACGAGATCGTCAAGGGGGCAGTTCTGGCCGCCCGCGACGGCGATGTGGAGATTGTGTTGACAGGCCCCGAGGATGTTATGGAAGCGCAACTGGCCAAATACAACCCTGCCAGAGACCTGCCTGTCAAATATGTCCATGCAGATCAAATTATTGCGGAGAATGAATCGCCGGCACAGGCGGTGCGCCGCAAGCCAAACTCTTCTCTGGTCGTAGCAACCAAATTGGTAAAGGAAGGGAAAGCTGATGCCACGCTCAGTGCCGGGAATTCAGGAGCCATCGCCATAAGCGCTATCCAACACCTGGGCATGATAAGAGGCATAGAACGCCCGGCGATCGGCGGTACTTTTGGCAGTTTTCTCCCTAACGTAATATTGATAGATCTCGGCGTCAACGTCGATTGCAAACCGTATCATCTCCTGACCTTCGCTGTCGCCGGGTCAGTTTTTGCCAGGACATCGTTTCATATCGCCAACCCAACTATAGGCCTATTAAGCACCGGTAAAGAAAAGGGGAAAGGCAGCGAAGCAGTGCGTGAAGCTTACCTTTTACTTGAGAAAAGCCCTTTGAATTTCATCGGCAACGTGGAGGGCAATGAGATTTTAAGTGGCAAAGCAAATGTGGTCGTCTGCGATGGTTTTACCGGAAATATTCTGCTCAAGTTTTACGAAAGTGTGGGAGGATACGCTCTGGAATATGCGAAGCGGAAATTGAGGAGATTCCCCCCCTTGCGGATGCTGGTCTCTTCTGCCTTCAATCGTCTCATCCCGGTATCCAGGATGGCTCAGGAAGGCGAGAAGGGAGGAAGCGGTATATTGTGGGGTATAAATGGCGTTACCCGCATAATGCACGGCAATAGCCGGGCGGAGAATGTAGTCATCGCTATAGCAAGCGTTAAAGACGCCGTAAAAAACGATATCGTCGGCTGTTTAAAAATAGAATTAGCAAAATTCACCGAAGCGTCATAAAGGAGATTGTAAATGTCTACAGAAGAACAGATCAGGGAAATTATCGCCGAGATTACACATGTTGATAAAGAAAGCATCACCAGGGAGGGTTCCTTTAAGGATGTTAAGGCGGATTCTCTGGACATAGTGCAGGCGATGGTAGCAATAGAAGAAACCTTTGATATTGAGATTCCCGACGAAGAAGCCCAGGGGTTCCAGAACTTTGGCGATTTTATCGGTTATGTGGAGCGCTGCGTGGCAGACAAAGAGAAAGCATGACCAAGCCGCTTAGGGGCAAATTAGCCCTGGTCACAGGTAGCGGAAGGGGCATCGGCAAAGCTACAGCCTTGAAATTGGCTTCACAGGGTGCCGATATCGTTGTCAATTTCTTTCGACATCGTGACGCTGCGGAGAAAACGGCTCAAGAAATAGAAAACCTGGGTGTGAAAGTTGAAATCATCAGGGCCAACATAGGTGACGCAGCAAAGATAGACGAGATGTTCGACATAATCAAGGACAAATTTGGCTATCTGGACATCCTCATCAACAACGCTGCGTCCGGGGTAGGCCGTTCTGTCTTGGATATTGATGCTAAAGCATGGGATTGGACCATGGATATCAATGCTAAAGCCGTCCTGCTCTGCTCTCAGAGGGCAGCCCTTTTAATGGAAGGAAGAAATGGCAAAATAGTAAACATTTCCAGCTTGGGCTCATCTTTGACCTGGCCCAGTTACGCCATTGTCGGCGTATCTAAAGCTACACTGGAAGCACTAACCCGTTACCTTGCCATAGAACTGTCCCCCAAGGGTATTTGCGTCAACACTGTATCTGCCTCTACAGTGGAAACAGAGGCGATCAAATTTTATAGCAGAGTAAAAGACATCCGTCATCCCACTCCTGCGGGCAGGATGGTAACTCCCGAGGATGTGGCTGCTGTTGTAGCTTTCCTATGCAGCGAGGATTCCTTTATGATAAGAGGGCAAAAAATCATCGTTGACGGGGGCATATCCATAGCGCCTTTTGCGGCGTTCAAGGAAGAGCAAGGTTGATTACTGAAATTCTTTTCGTGGAGAGGTACTGATGAACCTGCCACGAGTGGTAATCACAGGCATGGGCACCATCAACCCCTTGGGTTTGAATGTAGAGGAATACTGGGCAGGTTTGCGCGAGGGAAAATCAGGTATCAGCGCTATCAGCCATTTCAACACCGAGAAGATGCGCGTAAAAGTAGCCGCCGAGGTGCATGGCTTCGATGCTGCAAAATACATGAATCCCAAGCTGATCAGCCGCACCTCCAAAACCGTGCATTTCGCTATGGCTGCTGTTCAGGAAGCAGTACAATCTGCTGGATTGGAAATGTCCCGAGAAGATCCGCATCGAGTAGGCACCATTATCGCTACCATGATAGAGCAGGATTACATCGGCCGAGGCTGGGATACATATCAGAAAAAAGGCCCGAGAAGAGCTGACCCCCTCTTTATCACCAAGGCAACCCCTAGCGTCGCAGCCATGCAAGTGGGGATGTGGTTGGGGGCTAAAGGGCCTAATTCCAGCGTTAATAGTCTCTGTGCCAGCGGCGTGGATGCCATTGGGGCTGCCGCAAATTTCATCCGACTGGGGTATGCAGATGTGATGGTAGCAGGAGGATCCGACGCCAGCCTGGAGGAAGTCAGCCTGGCAGGAATGGACATTCTGGGAGCCCTCAGCAGGGAGCACGATCCGGCTAAAGCCTGCCGTCCCTTTGATCTTAACCGCAACGGTTTTATATACGGCGAAGGCACTGGCCTGGTCATTCTGGAAAGTTATGAGCACGCCAAAAAAAGAGGCGCACCTATTCTGGCCGAAGTAGCCGGAGTAGCCTGGTCATTTGATGCGTATGATTCCACCGCACCTGACTCCGAGACGGAAGCTTTCGCCATGAAATCGGCCTTGCAGAATGCAGGAGTCGCTCCCGAAGATATTGATTACATTAATGCCCACGGCACCAGTACCAAGCTGAACGATGCCTCTGAAACCAGGGCACTCAAGATGGCCTTCGGGGATTATGCCTACAAAGTGCCTATAAGCTCTACCAAGTCCATGATCGGACATATCATCACGGCTGCCGGCACTATTGAGACTATTGCTTTAGTACTGGCCATGAACAACAACGTCATTCCGCCCACCATAAACTATGAAACACCAGATCCGGAATGTGATCTGGATTATGTTCCTAATACGCCCAGGCAAAAAACGTTGAATGTCTGTTTGAAAAACAGCTTCGGGCTGGGAGGCGAGAACTGCTGTCTGGTTCTCAAAAAGGTTTCCGAATAACAGCATAAAGCGTAATTAACGCAATTTCCGCCAAAAATATTCTGATAGGACGAGAGAAAATGGAACTAACTGGCAAGACATCTCTGGTAACAGGAGCCTCTCATGGCATAGGCAAGGCTATTGCCTTAAAGCTCGCCAGCCATGGTTCCTCCGTAGCAGTTAATTACAGAGAAAGTGCAGACGAGGCAGCAGAAATAGTAAAGATTATCAGCGAGGCAGGGGGAGAAGCTTTAACAATAAAGGCAGATGTAGCGGATGGGACAGCAGTCAAAGAAATGGTGCGGCAGGTAATCAATAAGTGGGGCAAAATTGATATTCTGGTGAACAACGCTGGAATAACCAGGGATGCCCTTTTGCTGAGAATGTCCGAGCAGGCCTGGGACGATGTACTGGCAATTAACCTGCGGGGAGCTTATCTGTGCACTAAACACGTTCTCCCCGCCATGACAAAGCAGAGAAAAGGACGCATTATCAACATGGCTTCTGTCGCCGGAGTAACAGGCAATGCCGGACAAGCCAATTATGCCGCTTCCAAAGGAGGATTAATCGCCTTCACCAAAAGCATAGCAAGGGAAATGGGCTCCCGCAACATAACGGTAAACGCTATCGCTCCGGGATTCATCAAGACCAGAATGACCGACAAACTTTCCGACGAAATCAAATCGTCTATTCTCTCAATGATCTCGCTCGGCCGCTTCGGCGAGCCGGAGGAAATAGCTGAACTGGTAGCCTTTCTGTCCAGCGATAAGGCCAGCTACATCACAGGACAGGTTATCAGCATTGATGGCGGCATAAGCAGCAGTTGACCGACAGGAAGAGAAGCTTCCTCTTTACTTTGACACAGGTGCAGAAGAAAACAGCTTGCTCCCACTCAGTTGAGCGAGCGAACGATTGAGCAAGTCAGCATATTTTTTCGTTTCCCCTACGTCAAGCCGCACCACTTCATCTGCTATCTTCTGGCAATAGCTACAGTGGGCACCGCTGGAAACACAGTCCTGCTGTTTAAAGAAATCAATAAAACCGTCCAGCGCCTGATTGTCTATATGGACTGGCGGAGAGGAAGTAACCTGCGCCACCTGTCCATTGCCCGAAGCAATATCCACAGCGCCTATCTTGGGATCCAGAATGGACAAAATGTCGTATAAATTTCCCGGATAGCGACGCGCGGCATAAGCATCGGTAGCTCTCAAAATCCACTCCGTCGGCATCGCCCGGCCGCCTATTTTAAAGAAATCTATACCTATATCCTCATAAAGACGCAAATCCTCAGGTCTGATCCAACGAGCCTTGATGAACTGGGAGGGGTTACTCAACCTGGCGACGGCACAGCGCATCAGGCAATAATCCATGTAACAACCATTGGTCTGGCTGTGAGTCTGAGAGGCATGCCCCATCGTGTTATTATGATAATATTCGTAAGGGCACTGATAAAGGCAGAGACTATTGGTCAGCACGCCAATTTTGCAATCAACGGCATCCCTGATAGCCTCAAGTAGCTTGAAGTCCCGGTTGATATTAGCGTCCAGAATAATGGAATCAACCCCCATGTCCTCAAACATCTTAGCGCGAGCCACGCTGGTAACATGTGCGATAGTCGATACTTCCACTTTAAGCTGTGGAAATTGACTCTTGACTACTTCCATCAAATACGGAATAGCAATAGTAACAAAATCTACCTGAACTTCACTGAGCCAGGCGAGGTGAGCAAGCAGCTCCTTGTGAGTATCTTCCTGCCACTCTCTGTTGCCCAAGCAGGGAGAGTTCAAAAGGTAATTGAAGGTTAAACCCGCCTCATGCGCCTGACTGATATATTCCCCGGCACGCCGCGGCGTCATCCTCGGCACCTCAGGCCCCATCATCCCGCTGCCTATCGTCGAGGTCGGCAAAACACCAAATATTTGGACTTCTGCTTCAATCCCACTTAAGGGCTTAAGCAGTTCCCTATCCCAGTTTGTCGGTACTAGCAGGTGCATATTTATTTCGCTTCCGCTAACGACATTGGTGCAAAAATTAACACGAAGCTAGAATGTAGTATAGCACCTAGTCTTGCGATATACTATATCTACGAAGAGTATCCTTGTCAAGCGAAAATCCACAAAATCTGTCATTATGTTTACGAGGTGATGTCATGAATTTAAAACAAATGCTGGAAGCGACCATCGCCGAGGTCCCGGAAAAAACAGCCCTCGCCCTTGGTTCTCAAAGATTCTCCTACAAAGAATTGGGCGATGCTTCCAGTCAAGTATCCAACCTGTTGATAACGCGCAGCTTGAAGAAAGGAGACCATGTCGCAATCCTCATGTCTCACTCGCCCGAGTGGATGATTAATTACTTCGGAATTATTAAAGCTGGAGGCGTGGCGGTTCTGCTCAATCCGCGGCTCAAAGCAGCGGAATTAAATATTTTGTTGCGCGAGGCTGACGCAAAAATTCTTCTGACCGAAGAAACCTTCTCCCGTGAACTTGCCCCCCTCCTGGCTGATACCCCCCTGGCAAAACATATTTTAGAAACCGATAGAGATGATTATAAGACGCTGGCCGCCGGCAGTTCCTCTACGGCGCCCTGCGTGGAGATAGACGATAACGATGTATCCACGATCATTTATACTTCAGGCATACTGGGAAGGCAGAAAGGGGTGATGCATACCCATGCTTCCCTGCTGGGAACACCTGACATAGTCTCCGCTGGCGTGGGCAGAGGCAGAGAGGATGTGGTGATAGACGCAGTCCCTTTCTTCTACCTGTTTGGCTTAAGCGAGGTTTTCCTGGGTTCCGCCATCAAAGGATCCACAGTGGTAATTATCCCCAACTTCACGCCCAGGGCAGCCCTGAACGCTGTGGAAAAGGAAAGGGGCAGCATCTTCTTCGGAGTTCCAGCGATGCACAACGCCCTGGCTATGCTGCGGGAAGAGGTTATCAGAAATTATGACACAAGCTCTCTGCGCGTCGCTTCTACCGCCGGAGCCAAATCCTCGCCCCGCCTCATGAAAATGCTGGAGGATAAATTCGACCTGGTTCTCTGCGAGACATACGGGCTTTCAGAGCTCTCCGTGGTTTCCATGAGCACGCTGGCAAACCACAAGCTGGGAACGGTGGGGAGGCCCCTGGGAGAGGTCAGAATCTTAAATGATGACGGCAAAGAGGTCGCCGCGGGGGAAACAGGCGAAGCGGTTGTCCGGGTGCCGTGGGCAATGAAAGGATATTATAAAGCGCCTGGCCTCACCGCAAAGGTATCCAGGGATGGCTGGTTTTACACAGGAGACCTGGTCAGGATGGACGAGGATGGCTACCTCGAATATGTGGAAAAGAAATCTTTTATCATAGTAACTTCCTCCGGCCTGAAAATTTCCCCGTGGGAAGTAGAAGATGTGCTCCTGAGGTGCCCGGGAATAGCCGAGGCAGCTTTCGCGGGAGTAAAAGACGCACAGGGAGGACAAATACCTACCGCCTTTGTAGTGCCCGTGAACGGGCAACACATCGACTCGAAAGCGATCGCTGATTTTTGCAGCGATAACCTGGCTGACTTCAAGCTGCCCAGAAAAATTAAAGTTGTAAACAGCATCCCCAAGACAGGTTCAGGCAAGATCGACAGACGGCAGCTCCAGAAAGGATAATCTCGACACCACCCCGATCACTATCCGGGCAACAAATCAAATGTGCAACTTGAAGCCTTGCCACTCCTGGCTGGTATTACTAGAATGCCTGTATGCCAGCAAGCGATATCATAACTGACGCGGTACGAGAATTGTCCTTCTTTCTTGTCCCCCGAGTAATTTCATGCCGTGGTTACTTCACTTCTGAACCTCCCATTAAAGCTCTCGGCAAAGGCATTCTCTATCGGCTTTCCGGGTCGAATGAAGTTCAGCTTCACACCACGACGATATGCCCGCTCATCCAGGGCACGTCCCGCAAATTCAGGGCCGTTGTCTGTGGTGATTGCATCAGGTAGTCCCCTGGTTTCAGTCAACCTCTCCAGCACACTCACCTCCCTGTCACCACCCAGAGAAGTATCTACTTCAATGACGGGACATTCCCGTGAATAGTCATCAATGATAGCCAGGGCGCGGAATCGCCGCCCGGTAACTATACTGTCGGTCACGAAGTCCATGAACCATTTCTCGTTCGGCCTCGCCGATGCCGGCATTATTGCCCGGTTCATCGCCGCTGTCTTCTTCCGTTTTCGACTTCTTAACGAAAGCCTTTCCTCCCGGTATATCCGCTCAGTACGCTTGTGATTAACCGCAATGCCCTCCCTCCACAGCAAAAGATGAAGCCTGGGACATCCGAAACGCCGCCTCTGGTGGGCCAGTTCCCGTATCTTCTCCCGTAACTCGCCATCACGATCCTTTGCCGGCCTGTAATCGTAGCTCGCCTGCGGCAAGCCTATCAGAAAACAGGCCTTTCTAATGCTTCGCCCAAGACAGGTCACCGCATACGTGACCGCCTGTTTCCTCGTCCCGAGCGTCAGAAGTTTTTTGAGAGTAGCTCCTTCAGGGTTTGGTTATCCAAAGCCTGTTCCCCCACGATCTGCTTTAAGCGCCGGTTTTCTGACTCCAGGGACTTGAGCCGCCTCAAGTCATTGATGGTCATCCCTGCATACTTGGCCTTCCAGTTATAGTAGGTTGCGTCGCTCATCCCGTACTTACGACAGAGATCGGCAACCCTGGCGCCGGCCTCTCCTTCTCTGAGCACGGCGATGATCTGTTCCTCTGTGTACTTCCTGCGTACCATGATAAGCCCTCCTTGTTTTTTTATTATAACGGAGGACTCTAATTCAATGTGCTACTGTTTTCGGGGGGAAGGTCAATATTCTCTCTACCCCTTCTTTTCCCCTTTATCCCCTTCGTATAGCCCTCTTTGCTGGATGCCATTGCTTCACTCGTGACAAGGTGTTATTGTTGCGGCAACGATATATAAAAGATAGCCAGCATTAAAGCCGATGATCCCATGGTAGGAAAAAGAAAATCAGTGAAAAGCCGTCATATGGCCCAAAAATCAAACGGTGCCAATTTGGGCTTTGAGGAGAAACTCTGGCAAGTAGCTAATAAATTGCGTGGGCATATGGACCCGGCAGAATATAAGCATGTCGTTTTGGGCATTATCTTTCTGAAATATATTTCTGATGCCTTCGAAGAACGTTATCAACAACTAGCTCTATGGACTTCCGACCCATCAAGCGACTACTACATCAAGGAGACACCTGCCCGATACGAAGTTCTGGAAGAGCGCGACGAATACAAAGCAGAGAATGTTTTCTGGATACCAAAGGAAGCACGTTGGTCATATCTTCAGGTTAATGCCAGGCAGCCTACCATCGGCAGGATAATTGATGATGCCATGATGGCTATTGAGCACGACAATATCTCTCTTAAGGGGGTACTGCCGAAAGATTATGCTCGCCCTACATTGAACAAGCAACAGGTAGGGGAATTAATTGACCTTATCAGCACTATTGGATTGGGTGACAAAGAGAATCGCTCTAAGGATATTCTCGGCAGGGTTTATGAATACTTCCTCGGCAAGTTTGCCAGTACTGAGGGCAAAAAAGGAGGAGAATTTTATACGCCACGATGTGTGGTTCGGCTATTGGTAGAGATGATCGAGCCTTTCAAGGGGCGCATATACGATCCCTGCTGTGGCTCCGGCGGCATGTTTATCCAGAGCGAAGATTTTATTCGCCAGCACGGCGGTCGCATTGGAGATATATCCGTCTATGGACAGGAATCTAACCCAACGACCTGGCGCCTTGCCAGAATGAACCTGGCGATACGCGGGATTGAGGCTAATCTTGGTCCGCATAATGCCGACTCTTTCCATGATGACCTGCATAAAGACCTCAAGGCTGACTTCATCCTGGCCAATCCTCCTTTTAACATGAAATCCTGGGGTGGTGAACGTCTCAGGGAAGATGTCCGCTGGAGGGAGTACGGGGCGCCCCCGGTGGGCAACGCCAACTTTGCCTGGATACAGCACTTTATTCATCATTTATCACCTACCGGTATTGCCGGCTTTGTGCTGGCCAATGGCTCTATGTCTTCCAATCAATCCGGTGAAGGTGAAATTCGCAAGAATATCATCGAGGCAAACCTGGTGGACTGCATGATAGCTTTACCTGCACAGCTTTTTTATGGATCGCCAATACCTGTTTGTCTCTGGTTTCTGGCGCGTAACAAGCGCAATGGCAAGTTTCGTGACCGCAGCCGGCAGACCCTTTTTATTGACGCCCGCAAGATAGGGCACATGGTAGATCGTATACACCGTGAGCTTAGCGATGAGGATATCTCCCGTATTGCCAGCACATACCATGCTTGGCGAGGAGTAGCTGGTGCGGGTGCGTATGAGGACATCCCCGGCTTCTGCAAGTCAGCCACGACTGAGGAAATCGCAACTCACAACTATGTGCTTACCCCAGGACGTTATGTTGGCGCTGAAGATATAGAAGATGACGGCGAGCCATTTGAAGAGAAGATGGCACGGTTGACTGAGAAGCTGGAGGAGCAATTTCAAGAATCAGCGAGGCTGGAAGCCGCGATACGAAGGAATCTTAAGGAGCTGGGGTATGGTCAGTAAACAAGCTCTCGTTCCTGTTGAGCGGATTGAGAGGGCAATTCTATTAATCCGGAGCCAAAAAGTGATGCTCGATGCTGACCTTGCAGGACTTTACGGGGTTGAGACCCGTGTCCTTGTTCAAGCCGTTAAGCGGAATCTGGAGCGATTCCCGGAAGATTTTATGTTCCAGCTTACCAAGGAAGAAGCTGCTTTTCTAACATCACAAATTGTGACCTTAAAGAGAGGACGCGGGCAACACAGAAAATACTTGCCATATGTCTTTACTGAACAGGGTGTCGCCATGCTCTCCAGCGTCCTGCGTAGCCAGCGTGCCATCCAGGTGAATATTGAAATTATGCGGGCATTCATTCGCTTGCGACAAATGCTCGCTTCCAACGTGGAGCTTGCTCGGAAACTTGATGCCCTGGAGAAGAGATATGATGCCCAGTTCAAAGCCGTGTTTGACGCTATTCGTCAGCTTATGGCGCCACCGGAACCTAAACGGCGTCCTATAGGATTTCGAAAAGGGGATGAATAATAAGATGGCACGGCTGACCGAGAAGTTGGAGGAGCAACTTCAAGAATCAGCGAGGTTTGAGGACAAGATTCGGCAGAACCTAGGGGAGCTAAGTTATGGAGGCTAAACGGCCCAAGAAGATACTCGGCGACGTTACAAGCAATTTTGACTCGCAGCGGATACCAGTATCAGCGCGAGAACGAGAAAAGCGACATGGCAAATATCCTTACTACGGCGCAACAGGCATAATGGATTATATAGATGATTACTTGTTTGATGGACTGTACCTTCTTGTAGCTGAAGATGGGTCTGTTGAGACAGAACGTGGTACCCCATTCTTACAACTTGTGGATGGACGCTTTTGGGTGAACAACCACGCTCATGTCATGAAGGGAGAGACAGATATAGACACCCGCTACTTATTCTATGCATTGTCAGCGATTAAGATTCATCCCTTCATG
>JAUWOK010000027.1 GCA_030612165.1 Dehalococcoidia bacterium | reverse complement strand
CTCTGTCAATCTTTTTCGGCAGGCGTTGACGTATCGGCTGCGCCCCTGGGCAGGGTATCGTATGGCTCGGGGGTAGGAGGCTTGAGCCTTTTGGAGATCACCAGGAGTACGATGCCCACTACAAGAGTGATGCTGGCGTATGTCACCATGGGCTGGCTCAAATCGCTGGCGAACAGCGATATTTTCTCTGCAAACTCCGTGGGAATATCAAGCTGGAGGCGAGAAAGCACCTGCAATGGGAGATTGGACATAGCCAGTGCCCCGGCCAGGCTCACTGCTCCGGCTACGGTGCAAGCGACACCGATATGATGGGCCAAACCCTTGATGCGCCGCCATTGCAGGAAGGCTATCAGTACCACCATTAACACGGCCAGGCCGATGAGTCCCTTGAAAACGGTGTCGGTGTAGCCAAGGATATCTCTTGCCTGTTCCAGCTGTGTCATCACCTCCGTTCCCAGGAGCTCTTCGTCTATGTCAAGTTCCTGCGGTATGCTCTCATCTACCATGGTCTGCATTTCGACGATGAGGTTGTCGATGTCGCTCTGGGAAATTCCCGTGTCTGTGGGAATATTCTCACGAATGATTTGCTCCAGTTTGTCTGAGACGGTGGTCTTCATTTGTGCCATAGGAATGACGATGCTTAAGTGTTCCGTTTCTCCTTGGAGATAAGCATAGCCGCTATTGATGGCGTTGGTGGTTTGCTCTTTTATCCATGGTTCAAGTTCAGTGAAGACTTCGTTCATGACTTGTTCCAGAGAGACGTTGATCGTGGCGATGGCTTTTGCCTGTTCCAGCTGTGTCATCACCTCCGTTCCCAGAAAGCCCTCGTCGATGGTTACCTGTCCGGGTATCTCGCTATCAATCTTGGCGCAGACTTGTTCAATGACGGCATCCTGCGCGGCTGCAGGCAGGCTCGCTATTTCCGGCGGTGGATTATCCCGCATTGCCTGTGCCAAGTTATCTTTAAGCACAGGCTTTAATTCTGTAAGCGAGATGGTGATGCTTAAAGGTGCATCTTCTGTTAAATAGGCGTTTACGCCCTGAGCAGCGGTGCCTATTTGCTTGTCCATCCATGTTCCCATGCTGGCAAAGGTTGTGTTCACTACCTGAGGCATATATACCGCGTATTCAGGTAACTGCTGGGATAATTGCTCGATCATATAATTTTGCATTTGCGTGGGCATCTGCTCGGCCACGATATCTCTGATAGTCTCGTAAGGCGCCTCGCCTTCCAGGGCATTACTCATTTCTGCGGGCATCTCTGCTGCTGCCATCTCGCTCAATTGATCGCTCAATTGCTGCGTGGCAATGGAATATACGTCCAGTTTGTCTAGCTCGTTTGTGACAAAGGCGGGGTTAAGCAGTGTGTTATTAAGCGTGGTCACGAGGAGCAGTAATAACAGCGTTATAGTAAGAATGAAACCGAAGAACCCGGAAAAAAAGTTTTTCACTCTCAAGTTAGTACCTCCTTGTCGTCTGATAATTAAGAAGCCTTTATCTATGGTGCAGGATAATTGCTATATGAAAGAATGTCAACCTGTTGCGCAACCACGGTAACACAGAAGTAGCGTGGCGAAGCCCCCCCAATTACCCTAAAAATTTTCTCAGGTTTGCTGCTCTCAATATGCACTCTTGCAGTTCTTCAATCCTATTTTCTCTTAGCGAACTTGCGATGAAAGAGGTTATCTCGTTATGTTCTCTGTCTGGCTGTAAATCTATGGGAAGGTTATTGACCTTTCTGACAATATTCTCTGGCAGGAAACCCGTGTCGCGGTTTAAATATTTCAGAGAATCGCTCAAATCCTCTTCAAAATTTACATAGATTTCCTTGACGAAACGAAGGTCGTCTTTGTCTAAAGCATTCAAGCCGAGGACTTCCGGCGGCAATCCTATGGAGTAAAGAGCAGCAGTAAAGGTTATCGCCCTCGGTAGAGAAATTCCTCCTATGTTGCGCGAATATCCGAACAGTCCAATATGTAGTTTTCTTTTTCTTCTGCTCGGGACACATCTCGCAATTCTGTTGATTATCGGCGCTAATGCCATGATCTGCCTTTCGTATTCTCGGGAGTACTTGCCTATTATTTCCAGGCATCTTTTTTCGTCCACCATCTGAGGTGGTCCTGTTTGTCTTTCGTGCAGCTTCGTTATGGCTTCTTCAACTTCTTTGGGGGGATTATCGTATTTGAATGCCGATTGAATGGTGAAGGTATGAACGCTGGGGTATTCTCTGGAAATTCTTTCTATTGTTTGTGGTCTGAGGTTACCTCTAAAAGGAGCTGATCCTATGCCAATAATAGGGTATATCATGGTGCCAGTGCTATCCGATAGCTGCTGTAATCTTTGCAGCGCGATCTTGCTTAGCAGGACTGCTCCGACGAGACCATAGTTTGTTGCCGGATCTGACCTGGCCAGGAAAACCCTCTGGTACTCTACTTCTTTATCTTGCAGGTAGTCCCTGACTATGTTATGTGCGTCTAGCATATGCTCCAGGTCTTCAAAGAGGGGGATCAGTTTGATTTTCTCAGGCTTGAATTCTCCGATCCATTCTGCAATCGTGATATCGCCTTCTTTGAATGGTTTCTCTTGCTTGCCGACGACGAAATCACAATAATATCTGTAAATTCTGTCGAGCGATTTGTAAGAAGCGGTCATGGGCAGGATAATTTCGAATATTGGTGGCAAGTCGTCGCCGTAAAATAGTTTGGCAGTGTCGAACGACCTGGGGATACTCTCCAATGTTTCCAGCAGGATTTTTGCCTCAGCCCTTTCTACGGTTGGATTAGGAACTCTCAGGGTTATGAAGACATCTCTGCCCAGCCTTTTTTCCCGGAAAAATGTTTCATGTTTTGTTAACAGTTTTTTGACGACGAAATTGTCAACCTCTTTGCCTTCGCAATCCCACATCTGCTCATCGCAGCCTAAATGAGAGAATGCGTAATATGCTTCCTGAATTTCATCTTCCCCATCAAGCTCGGAGCTCTCGGCAAAAAACGGAGAAATCACGTTATCAGGGTGCTGCGTGCTCATGCATTTCGGTATCTTTATAATCTTTTAAATCTCCTTTTGGTTAGAATACCACATATTACTGTGGCCATTTCTCCCTCCTTGTCTTGCCGGCGGTATAACTAAACCAGATTTTCAGCGCTTCGCCATACAGGGAAGTGCGTTTATTCTTGCGCCAGCCTGGAAATTCTGTCGAATTCGTCCCGCAACCTTTTATAGGCTGTATCCAGCTCTTCAGCCTTTCCCTCTGCGTTCCTTAAGTGTGTAGTGTAGAATACCTGCCATAGCTTGTCGATTTCGCTGAATTCCCGGGAAAGAGCGAATAGCTCTTTCTTTACCCGTTCGGCGTCTTCAGAGAGCTTTCTGGCGTGTACTCCTGCTTTGATAAGCTGCACTTTGTGAGATAGCGTCAGCGGAGATACGACCTGGACACCTCTTTTCGTATAGTCCTGCAGCAATGCGAACTCGTCTCTAATCATGGAGTAATAAACGGCTTCAGAGGGGATGTAGGCGAAGGCGAAATCCGCTGAGCCTTTCTCCGGACAAACATAATCATGAGCTATCTTGTTGAGGTGAGTGCGTATATCCCTGCGGAAATCACTCCTGAACCTTTCTTTTTGTTGTGCCTCTTCCGCCTCTGTCATCCTCAAGTAATTCTCCAGGGGGAATTTGGAATCTATGCAGACAATTCCTGCCGTAGACCTGATGTGGGCGTCGGGAATTTTCCCATCAAGAACCATTTCTCTGATGCCGAACATGTCAGGGGGGAGTTGATCCGAAAGAATTATCTCCATGCTTAGCTCTCCCATCGCGGCGCGCTCCACAGGCACGCGCAGCATCTGTTCCAGAGATTTGTGGCAGTTGCGGATATCCTCGGTGTGCGCCGTCAGCCTGCCCAGCTTCTCTTCCATTCCCAGCTTTGTCCAGGAAAGAGACATGGCTCCTTCAATCTCCTCCGGTTTAACGCCCCTTTTTTTGAGAGCAAGAAAAATCAGGATGACTAACAATATTACGATGATTGTGAGCAAAATCTGGGTTAGCAAAATGTTTTCCTCTATAACGGGTTATATCGTAAAAAGGCCCTCGTAGAGGTTCTCTTCTATCTCCTCAAAATTCTGGCGATAATGTTTCATTGCTAGGGGGAGATAATTCATTATGTCCTGTGCGGTGATGCCATCTTCTCCTCTGTCGTCGGCCGCCAGGTCGCCAGCCAGACCGTGAAGGAACACGCCTGTCCTTGTTGCCTCTCTGGAAGACAGTCCCAGCCCGAACGCGGCAGCAATCGCTCCTGCCAGGACATCTCCTGAGCCTGCTGTGGCCATGCCGGAATTACCACTCAGGTTGATGAAGACACTTCCGTCGGGGTAGCCGATGAGGGAGTGAGCGCCTTTCAGGTCAATTATAGCGTTAAGCTCTGCCGAAGCCTTTTGCAGCACTTCTATGCTTTTTCCTTTTATTTCGCTTGCGGGCAGCCCTGTGAGCCTGGCCATTTCTCCTGGATGGGGAGTGAGAATTGTGTCTGCCTTTCTCTTCTTAATAATCTCCGGGTTGTGGGAGATGGCGGTGATTCCGTCGCCATCTATGAGCAGGGGGCTTTCAATTTCGCTGGCCAGTTCTCTGACCAGCTTTTGCGTTTCCTCATCTAACGAAAGGCCTGGCCCTATAACGACCATGTCCATTTTCCGGGCAATCTGAAGCAGAGACTCTTTGTTATTCAAAGCGATGCTTCCTTCATCCGTTTCTTCCTGGGGCAAAAAGACGACCTCTCTGCCGCCGCTGGCCAGGAAAGGACAGATGGAAGCGGGCGCTGCCAGACGGGAATATCCTCCTCCGGCTTTGAGGAAGGAAAGTGCGGAGAAATAAGGAGCGCCGAGGTAGCTCCGGGCGCCGGCAATAAAAAGAACCTCTCCGAAATCGCCCTTGTGGGCATCTCTTTTCCTCGCCGGCAACCTGACAGGAGTATTGACCTGTATCTTCAGGGAGGCGTTGTCATAAAGCTGTGGGGGAAAGGATATGTGTGAAATATAGAGCTTTCCACAATATTCATACCCTGGAAAGAGCATATTGCCTGTTTTGGGCAGCCCGAACGCTACGGTGTAGTTTGCCTTTACCGCTGTGCCCATCACTTCGCCGGTGTTTCCGTTTATGCCCGAGGGAATGTCCACGCTAAACACCGGTTTGCCGCACCTGTTTATCGCCTGAATGGTTTCCTGGTAAATACCTTCAACTTGCCTGGCGAGCCCGGTGCCGAAAAGAGCATCGACTGCTACGTCACAATCACGGAGAGCAATATTGAGGTCATTGCCTGCGCTGATACGCGACATTTCTATGGGTAGCCTTGTCGCTATTTCGTAGTTTTTTTGCGCTGCTCCCTTAAGCTGCGTCTCTCCATTCGGGAAAAAGATCTTTACCTTTCCTCCATTGGAGAGAAGTTTGCGGGCGATTACCAACCCATCGCCCCCGTTGTTGCCGGTGCCGCAGAAAACGGCAAAGCTTTTGCCTTCGACGCTTCCGCACTCGCTGGCGATAACTGAATACATTGCCTGGCCAGCGTTTTCCATCAAGAGGTTCTCAGAGATGCCATACTCCTCCGTAGCGCACTGATCCAGATTTCTCATCTCCTCTACCAGGGCTATTTTCATTTTCAGCTCCTTGCCTGTCTTAAATGCGGCATTCTCTCGATGCATTATAGCTCATGCGGGTTTTGAATATAACTACTATAAGCATGCTTCTCAGGTGCCGCCGGAGTTGTCTGTGTGTTGTTTCCCCTTTCTGCCCTGTGTGGCGTGGCAAAAGTGACAAGACAAACCGGTACCCATTATCGTTCGCAATATAAAAGCTATTCCACCCAGACATCAACGCTTCTCAAGCTTGCGTCCTTTATTTTGCTCTGGATAATCGGGCCGTGTGCCAGAAGGAAACCGTCGCGGCAGTCGCTCAGGCCTTCTTTGTGGAATTCCCCGATAACATGCTGACACATTTCTTCTATCAGTCGGTTCTTTTTTTCGTAAAGCGTTTCACCTGGAGCGTCCTCAGGGGTAGTAACTATTTCCAGCAACAGGCTGTAAATGATTTCTCCCAGTACGGGCAGAGGCTTCATTGCCCGGTGCATCCATTTATAGAAAGGTTTGTATTCCTTGTTCAACAAAAAAACCAGGGAAATTATATCGCCGCAGAACTTGGCTTCGGCATATTGGGCGGCGATGTACTCTTTCCTTTTAACGGAGCGCATGAAGTTGTATTGCCCTGACTGTGCGATGGTCATGCATCTTGAGGCTATTTTTTTCAGCCGCACATCTTCGGGATAGAATGCCTTCAGCCCGTTTCTGAATTTGCTGAATTCTCCCAGCGAGTCGGTGAACACTTTCCCGTTAGTGCAAACAGCCAGGTTGCCCTCCGGGATAACGCGCCATTCGTTAAAAGTTGCTGGCACGTGATTGATCCCTATGAACTTGCGGTAGAAGGCGCCTATCTCAAAAACGCCGATTCGGCCTCCTCCCCAATCGCTCGTCTCTCTGGCCTTGATACCGGCAAAATCCCGGGGTAGCTTCTCCAGTTCTTGCTGCAATTCCTGCCCGATAGCTTCGTAGTCCTGCCTGTTTAACCAGAGGCAGAAACCAGGCCCCCAATCGTGGTCCCGGGAAATCTCGTCGTCGAAACCGAAGCATTCTGAGCCTTCTCCTACCAGACCTGCTGCAATCTTGTCCTTGTATTCAGGAAATTTTGCCTCTATCATTGATACCCCGCATTCCTGAAAATATTTCTCGGAAAGGTCCAGTCCTTGCATTGTCTTCCCTCCTCAATCTTGGTCTTGCTGGGTAACGCGGGCTTGCTTATTCAGAAAGGTTTGGTTTCTTTCTGCGTACTTCAGACAGCCTGTCCAGGCTGTCAGTATAACGGGGATGGTTTTCTCCCAGACTGCGCAGGCGAATATCCAGCGCCCTGGAATAATATTGCTCCGCCTTGTCGTAATCCAGGGTGTTCTCGTGTAGCAATCCCATGTTGTGCAGGGTGCTGGCGTAATCGGGGTGTTCCCTGCCCACAACTTTCTCTAGTATATTGAGTACCTGAAGATAGAGCTGTTCTGCTTCCCGGTAACGGGACATTTTTTGATAGAGCCCGGCTAGACTATTCAACCCGGCAGCATAAGTGAGATGTTCCTTGCCCGCTACCTCGGCGTAGATCTCTGTTGCCTGGAGCAGAATGGGCTCAGCCTGGGCATAGTCTCCCCTCGCGATATATGGCTGTGCCAGGTTGTTCAAGCTGGTGGCGTAGGTAAAATCTTTTTCCCCCTTGGTGCGGCGGATAATATCCAGTGCTTGTGAGTGCATCTCCTCTGATTGCTCGTAATTACCCATATCCTGATGTACCAGTCCCAGGTTGTTCAAAACGGAGGCGTAGAGAAAATGTTCTTTGCCCACAGTTCTCGCATAGATTTCTTTGGCTTCCAGAAAAGTGTCTTGAGCTTTCTGATATTCCCCCATCAGGCGATAAGTTCCGGCAAGATTATTGACGCAAGTGGCATAATGCTCATTATCCTTGCCCATAACTTCTTTCAGTATGCTGGCCGCCTTGAGAAAATTGTCTCTGGCGGCAGTGTATTGTCCCAGGGTTCTGTTTGCCGTTCCCAGGTCGTTCAGGCTAACGGCGTAGTAGGGGTGACTCTTTCCGTGTTCCTGCCCTGTAAGTTCTGCTACCTGCTCAAGCAAAGGAACAGTTTCAGCCAGTTTGTTTTGCTGGTTAAGCTGGGCGATACAGACCTTAAGTTCTTCAATTTTTTCGCTCATCGTGTGCCCCTCCTCGTTTTTCATGAAAGAGACTATAGCACGTGGGGATTATGCGAGGGAGTCTGTCTTATTGTTTTCCTTTTTAGCCAGCAGCGCGGCTTTACAGATGGCCTCTTGGCGGGAGGTGGCGTTCAGGTCAGGATAATAATAATAAACCTTTTTCCTTTGCACATTGGCTTCCCACCTGCCCTTGTATTTTTTGAGGTCGGCGGTGCTATCGGCTTTTTGCAGTATCCTTCGAGCTGCGAGCAAGTCTTCGGAATAGTGAGGTAGAAAGTCAAAAGAAGTGCTGCCTTCTCCGGAGAAAATCACTAGATCCCCGAAGATAGGATCTTGAATATAGGCAAGATCAAATATCTCCTGAGCTACCAGAATGTTTAATTTCTTGCCTGGCTTCATCGCCAGAATTTCCTTAGTGTCCATTTTGTCTTTCCCTTTTCCGAAGTATAACCGTTTGTGAAATCACTGTCACGCCGAACGATTACTGGTCCTTACAAAACCATTGACAGAATGACGATGATAATTCACTATTAGTAGCAGTGGATGCGATAGAGACTACGAACGTCACCAGGAAGTTCAATGGCCTGGTGGCAGTGGCTGGCATTGACCTGAAGATAAGAAAAGGAGAGCTATTCTCTCTTCTTGGCCCCAACGGAGCGGGCAAAACAACCCTGGTCAGGATGTTGTGCTGCCTTTTGCGGCCGACTGCGGGCACGGCATTCATAATGGGACACGACATAACCAAGGAGTCATTTAAGGTTAAAGGGCTGATTGGTGTATCGCCGCAGGATACCGTGCTTTCGGAGCGCCTTAATTGCTGGGAAAATTTGAGCCTGGTTGGCAAAATGCACCGCATAAGTTCCGAGGAGGTGAGAGAATGCTCGAAAGAACTTTTGCAAACAATGGGGCTTATGGAACGGGCTGGCGAGCAGGTAAAAAATTTCTCGGGGGGCATGAAGCGCAGGCTCTCTATCGCCATGTCTCTGGTGCATGACCCGGCGGTTTTGTTTCTGGATGAGCCTACACTGGGGCTTGATCCGCAGGCGCGGAGAGCCGTCTGGGAGCATATTGCCCTGCTCAAAAAGGAAAAGACCATTTTACTTACCACCCATTATATGGAGGAGGCAGATTCTCTTTCCGATCGCATTGGCATTATTGATGAAGGGAAGATAGTGGCGCTGGGCACGCCTGAAGAGTTGAAGAGGGATTTCTTTACGGGGTGCGGTATGGTTATTCGAGCGGAAGATATTCCTGTCGGCATCATGCAGGAATTGTGTGGTAGATATGCCCGGGTGGAGAGAATCAACGGTGGGGTGGAGATATCTCATGGGGAGCTGGATTTTCATGAGGTCGTGGAGTATCTGTTTTCCCGGGGCGTTATCGTTTCCTCTGCCACATTGAAACAGCCCACGTTGGAGGACGTCTTTATCCAGATTACGGGAAAGAAGCTGAGAGAATGAGATTCTGGGAAATCGGCAAAAGAAATCTGAAGGAAATTTACAGGAACCCGGTGCTACTGGGGTTTCTTCTGGGTATGCCTGTAGTTTTCATGCTGGTGTTTTGTTCCGCTTTTGGCCAGGGTACCGTTGAGCCTGTGAGATTAAGTGTGGTGGACGAAGACCAGAGTCAGGCCTCGGCCGCTTTTGTGGAAAGCCTGGAAAGAATCGAGGTTGTTGAATTGTGGGGCGAAGTATACAGCGAAGAAGCCTGGGCAAAAGAAGACATGGAGGCAGGCAGAATATCTCTTTACCTGCTCATCCCTCGCGGGTTTCAGGATGCGGCAGCAGCAGGGCAATCTGTTGACCTGGGAGTGGTTTATGAGGGGGCCGATCCCATGGCGGGCTTGCGAGTGAAACCTGTTCTGGAAGCCGCTGGTTCTCAATTTCTGGGTATGCCCGCCCCCGTCAATGTGGAGATGAAAGGGGTGGAGAGCAAGATAGAAAACGAAATTGTCAATTTCTTCGCCCCGGGCATAATCGTTTTTGGCCTCATGATCCTGATATCTGTAACGGCTGAAGTCATCGCCGCTGACCGCGAAAAGGGCTTTCTGGCTCGCATGCTGACCACGCCGGCGAAACCCTGGGAATTTATCCTGGGATATTCCCTGCCGTTTATTCCTGTGCTCATAGCCTCCACGCTGATTTATCTTGGGGTGGGAATGGCAATGGGCCTGACGATAGTCGGCAATCTGGGGCATGCTTTTCTCATTTTCTTCTTAACTGGCCTTTCTGCCGTTGGCATCGGCATGATAGTGGGCAGCTTGATTAAAAGCGAATCCCAGGCTGCTATCTGCTGGGTTTTCATTGTTCCTCTGGCCATGATTTCGGGAGCATGGTGGACGGTGGAAGCGATGCCGCAGGGTTTGCAGAATTTTGCCGGAGGGCTTCCTTTCATCCATGCTATTAATGCCTCTCGTTCTGTAATCAATGGTGTTCCTCTCTCTGCTGTCATGGGTGACCTTTACTGGCTGGTTGCCTGGGCGGTGGTATTATTTTCTCTGGGGATTGTGTTTTTCAGTAAACGAATGGTAGGCTAGGAAACGAATGGTAAGCTAGAAAGCAGGAGGGAGAGATATTTTGAGAAAGCTGGGCGTTATCATGCTGGGGGTGGGAGGGGGCATTGCCGCTGGGTATTTCATTTACTATCTTGTTACCGTTGTGGTTCAGTTTATGCCGCTGTCTCTCAGGATAGCCATAGCGGCGGCAACGCGGGGGGTTATCATAGTTCTCGTTTCCCTTGTTCGGGAGAGAGTAAAATCTGCCAGGGAGGATAAGCAGAAGTTTAAGGGGGTGGACAGGTGAGAGGTGGTCGGGTTACCGGTTATTGCAGCGAGAACTACTTTGATTGGCGAAAAAGGTGAACGGGACGAACGAGTACGATAGAGCATCCCGCAGAGCGAAAGAACTGCGAGACCTGCTCAATTATCATAATCAGCGCTATTATGTGCTGGATGACCCGGAAATTAGCGACGCCGAGTATGACGGCTGGATGCAGGAACTCAAGCGCCTCGAGACTCTGCATCCTGAGATTGCCACTCCCGACTCGCCTACCAGAAGGGTTGGGGCGCCACCGGTGGAGAGCTTTGGGGTGGTGGAGCACCGCGAGCCTTTACTGAGCCTGGCCAATGTTTTTTCTCGCGAGGAGCTTGTTGCCTGGCATAAAAGAGTGAGCAATCTCCTGGGGAAACGTCATTTTGATCTTGTTTGTGAGCCCAAGTTTGACGGCCTGGCGGTGGCTTTGGCCTATGTTGACGGCCTGTTTGCCGTGGGCGCTACCAGGGGTGATGGTTATCGGGGGGAGAACATTACCCAGAATTTAAAAACTATCAAGAGTATTCCTCTCTCTGTGTCTGACAGAGCCCCTCACAGGTTTGAAGTTCGAGGGGAGGTTTATCTTCCCAGGGCAGGTTTTAAGAAGCTCAATGAAGAAAGGGCCAGGGAAGGTTTGCCTCTTTTCGCTAATCCCCGGAACGCCGCTGCCGGCTCGCTGCGGCAGCTGGATTCCGCTGTGACGGCGCACCGTCCCCTGGATATAGCGGTTTATGGGTTGAGTTGGGTTGAAGGCGTGGCACCTGACACACACTGGGAGATTATGCGCTGGCTTAAGTCCCTGGGGTTTAAGATGAGCACTGACATCAACTTGTGTCACGATATCGACGAAGTGGAGAAATGTTACCAGGATTGGCTGGAGAGCAGGGAAAGCTGGCCATACGAGGCTGATGGTATGGTGGTAAAAGTTGACTCTATTGCCCTGCAGCGGGAACTGGGCGGGGGGGGGGGGGGGGGGGGGGGGGGGGGGGGGGGG
>JAUWOK010000069.1 GCA_030612165.1 Dehalococcoidia bacterium | reverse complement strand
TAACGCCGGCAGGCAGAGCAGCAATCCAGTTTTCATCCTCTGGAGCAGGACGCAGCCGCGCCGCATCTATTCTGCCAAAGAGAAAACGGCCGGATTCCAGTATCTCGCGAATACGAGAAAGCTCGTTCTGGCTTGCCATCGTAAGCAGCCCTGTCAAACGTATATCAACAAGGGTCTTCCCCGGGTTTTTTACAAATTCAACCTGTGTGCGTAGTTCCGCAATATCTCTCTCCTCCCTGAGTTCTTTCTCTATCACTACCCACTCCAACTCACCAGTATGGATGGGTGTAAGTACAGGTGCGGCTCCACCCCCCTCAATCTCCACCACCAATATATTGCCGCTATCCCGTTCGCCAAACTTCGTTGCTTCGTGAGTGCCCGAGTACGCCATGCGCACAGCTCCATCTTCCCCGGGATATGTCGCCAAAGAATGCCAATGCCCCAGAGCAAGGTAATCAAGCCCTGCCTTTTCCGCCGCATTCCTCGGAACAGGATATTCCGGCACTTCCTGGCACACACCCTCTACCGTGCCATGCGCTATCCCGATTTTTATACCATCCATATCCTGCGCATGTATCCACGCCGTGGGATCCATATCAGAATACTTCTCGTGTATCGGGCACGGATAGAGTAACCCCCCGGAGATTTCCACCGGGCGTTCTTCAACCAGCACCGTTACATTGCCGGCTTCTTCCCAGGCCGGATGCTCCCAGACGGAACCAGGCACGAATGGGTCGTGGTTGCCAGGGATTACAAAAACGGGCATACCAGCAGTCGCCAGAATGTCGGCTACCTTCTGCACCAGCACACGCTCCACCCCGTTGTCCTCGAACATATCCCCGGCAACAAGCATGAATTCCGCTTCATGTGCGCGGGCAATTTCCACCAGTACCCGTAAACTATTTATGCGCTCCTCGCGCAGGCGCGTTCCTACCTCGCCCGTATGGCTATATTTCATGCCTATCTGCCAGTCTGCCGTATGCAAAAATTTCATCGTTCTCTACTCACATCCCCAGCAGGATACTTCGTCCTTTTCCCACACACCTCTCCCCCTGCCCTGTCGTGTATTATACCCGACTCAGAACAAAAAACTCCGATAGTAAACCGAATAAACTGGATAACTGGTATTGCTATTGATAGTTTCCTCTGGCAAACTAGGCTCAGACACTTTTAATGGCAATGGCTTGCCACCATTACAACAGAAAAAACATTATTGAAGGAGCTTAGCATGAAAAAAATAGGAATTTCCCATTTGGCCGCTGTCCTTGTATTAGTATTGACGTTAACGCTACCAGGTGCAGTTTATGCCAATAAAGCGGACGCTGCCCCTAACACTGGCAATATCGAAATCATGAAGAAGGGAAGTATTACAGGCCTAACTGCCGCACAGATGCCGCAAAACCATGGATACAAACACCTCACGGCAACAGGCGTGCTGGGGGAGGAGGTAACAGGAGAACGCTATGCTATTATCGTGGGCATTTCCGACTACCCGGGACCTTACCATGTCCTGGAAGGAGGTTATGACCTATCTTACGCCGACGATGACGCCAGAACAGTCAGGGATGTGCTTACGGGAATTTATGGTTTTGAAGATTCTCACATCAGTTTGTTAATAGATAGCGAAGCCACTCGCGACACTATTCTGAGTGAGATTGCCGGCTTGCAGGAAATTGTGAACGAAGACGACGAGGTAGTTTTTTTCTTCAGCGGGCACGGTGTCAGACACATAACCAGCGCCCCGATAGCTCACAATGGCGGTCAGGTGGGAATCATTACTTGGGGCGAGGAGCTTTATCCTGCACCCGGGTTCGGGTATATCTGGGACAGGGAACTTAAACAGGCTTTCAATAATTTTGGAACCGACAGAATCGTGTTCATGTTCGACTCCTGCTTGGCAGGAGGAATGGCCGAACTGGGCGAGAATGGCAGGATTGTTTGTATGGCCACCACCCAGGCGGGCATTGCCGTTGAATTTGGAGAGGATTACGCGGCGTATTATGACGTAGAGGGGATGCCTCTTTTAAACCACGGGCTCTTCACTTATTTCCTCGTCGAGATGGGAATGGGATACGGCATGGCAGATTTCTATCCGCCCGACGGATATGTAACGGTTGAAGAAAGCTTCGATTTCACTAGATCTGTTCTAACGGAAATGAGCCTGACAGTCCCCGAGCTATGGCAGATACCCGTTGTCAAAGACCTTTTCCCTGGAGACTTACCGCTCTAAAAACACCGTGGGGTTACCTTGATAGTGAAAATTGGCAGAAAGCTGATGGCGACTTATTTTGATCTCGTTTACACTCCAGTTTACGATTTCACTACTTCGCAGCTTTCTTCCTACCGAAGGCTACAAAATACTTGTATAGATAGGCTGCAAATTGCTGCCGGTGATACGATCCTGTGTGTGGGAGTGGGTACAGGAAACGAGATCCTGGGCATTTTGGAACGAAAGGAGCAAGTTGAAATCACCGGCATAGATCTTTCCCCCAGGGCACTAAATAGAGCCCACCATAAGGCAACTAAACGGAATAAAAAGATTAAACTTCTGCAAATGAACGCCAGCAAGCTCGCTTTTGCCGATGAGAGCTTTGATAAAGTGTTTTGCTTTCACGTTATGGATTTTGTGGAAAATAGTCCTGCTGTGGCCGGGGAAATCGTACGCGTACTGAAGAAAAACGGGCAATTTGTAGCAAGCTACCCTTCGGCAAGCGAAGGCTTGGGAATGGGAGTTAACCTGCTCAAGGAGCATCTGCGCCTTAACTCAAGCTCCCGTAAAAATTTGCCAAAGCTTTTCTTCAGGTTTTTCGTCACAGGTATAGTCTACCTGCCACTTCTCGCCCGGGGAAATCACAGAAGTTATGCTTCAGCAGAGTTAGAAACTTTATTCGCCAGCCTCAACCTGCAAGAATTTCAACTAGAAGAAGACACTATCTATCAAGACCTCGTCGTTCACGGTAGAAAATAGAAACGAAAGGGAGAATTGCGAAATGACAACAAAGACTATAGATGAATTCTTCCGCACCCATACTGAAGAGGAAATCTGGCAAAGGTATTGCGGTTTCCTTGACCTTTCCATTAAAGAGTTCATGGCTATCCAGGAACAGCTGCTCATGGAGCAAATGGATCTGGTTTATGATTCTTTCCTGGGTAAAAAAATTATTGGGAACTATAAACCCGCCAGCGTGGAGGAATTCCGGCAGTTAGTTCCTCTGACCACCTATGACGATTATGAGCCCTACTTTAGCGAAAGAAGGGAGGATGTCCTGGCAGAAAAGCCCCTCTTCTAGTCACATACTTCGGGGAGGGGAGGAAATTTCAAGTGGTTTCCTTACACCCACCGTGCCATGGAAACAGCCATCACTCACATTATGGCCATCAGTATCCTCGCCACAGCGCCTGCCAGAGGCAGGGTAATCCCACACGAAGGAGACCGCTTGTTATTTAACCTGGCCTCCCTCCCTTATATTTCAGGATGTGCTTTTTATTATCTAGCCCAGCACGCTACTATTCACACTATGCCCCCACTGGAAGAATCAGACACGATGGACTTTCAAGAAAGAATTGAGAAAGGGTTTCAGATGGCATTGCGAACAGGGGTAGACGAGATATTTTCCATCAGCAGCGTCCTGGTAACAATGGGACTGAAGATATCAGAGCAGGCACAAGGCATGAAGTTTTCTCCTTTCATGCTTCATCCAGCAGTATTCTTCCGCCTCAGTCGAGCCTGGATACGCGCCAAGGCGGCTGGAAGGGGAGTGCCTCCTCGGGATTTGTGGCCAGCAAAGGCACTGATAACAACAGGAACAGACACTACCATCTACAAAGACGATATATCTTTCCACTGGGGACAAACGCCTTACGAATTTTATGGCAGCACAGAGGCAGTTTGCATGGCGACACAGAATTGGAACAAAAAAGGAATGACTTTCTTTCCTGATGCTGCTTTCTGGGAATTTATTCCTGAGGAAGAGAGCCGCAGAAGCAGAAAGGATAAAAAATATCAGCCCTTGACTGTAACTTTAAATGAGGTCCAGGCAGGGAAAAAGTACGAGCTTGTTCTTACCCGATTCTATGGTGTGCCCCTCTTGAGGTACAGAATAGGAGATATCATTACCGTTACAGCATTGGAAGATGAAGAGACCGATACTATTCTGCCTCAGATAATATTCAAGGCAAGAGTTGACGAAATTATCAAGCTCGCAGGTTTAACCGAACTGGACGAGAAAACAATATGGCAAGCAATCTCCGGTGCTGGTATTAAATATGAGGAATGGTCTGCCTGCAAAGAATACGACCATAACCAAACTTACCTTCGTCTCTATCTGGAGCTAAAAGGAAACGAAGAGTCTCCGGAAATAGAAGGAATGATCGATGAGCAGCTCAGAATCGTCGACAAAGATTACCGCGACCTGTATGACCTGCTCAAACTACAACCGGTACGGGTAACAGCGCTTTCTCCGGGAACTTTCCAGCGTTACTACGACCAGAAACGAAAAGAGGGGGCTGACCTGGCTCACCTGAAACCACCTCACGTAAATGCTCCTGAAGCCACTATTCAGCAACTTCTCCAGTTGAGCCAGCAAGACAGGAGATAAACATGCACCTTTCTTATCTACTTCCACCGCTTATCTTATTTATTGTCAACATCATCCTCCTGGTTGCAGTACTACGGAGAGACCATCGTATCTTTATACATCGCCTGTTTTCCCTCCTTCTGCTAAGCGCCGCGTTCTGGGGGCTCGCCATATTCGCCATGCGGCTCAGTCCCGAT
>JAUWOK010000022.1 GCA_030612165.1 Dehalococcoidia bacterium | reverse complement strand
CTATTTCAAAATTCGAAGACGGAGTAATATCAGCGGCACACACTTCCCCTTCCCCTTTCACATCCAAACACAATTTCCCCGGATCATGCGTCAATGGCCGCAGTCTTATTTCCTTAACATTCATCAAAAAATCCAGCATATCTTCCCTGATACAGGGGATAGCGGAAAACTCATGCTGAATTCCCTCAACCTTAATCCATGTCACCGCAGCGCCGGAAAGGGAACTAAGCATCACCCGCCGCATGGCATTCCCCACGGTAACACTAAACCCTACTTGCAAGGGCTCAATCACAAAACGGCCATAATTACCCACGCTTTCAATGCTTTTAATTCCAGACACAGGCAATGCAATCAACTTATAAACTCCCCCTTGCCACTTACTTAATTTATCTTGAATAAAACTCTACGATGGCCCTGCCATCAAATCCAGCAGCCACCTCTTCCGCTTCAGGCAATCGTAGCATTTTGCCCTTCATCTTCTCCGTATCCAAACTCAACCATACCGGCACACTCTTGCCCTTAACTCCCTCGACCGCCATATCATAACACCCGGTCTTCTGGCTACGCTCCTTCCATTCAACAACGTCGCCTTCTTTTACCAAGCATGAAGGAATATCAGTCTTACGCCCATTCAGCCAAATATGACCGTGCCGCACTATCTGTCTTGCCTGCGCTCGTGACCCGGCAAAACCCAAACGATAAGTAACATTATCCAGACGTCTCTCCAATAAAATAAACAAATTGTCCCCCGTAGCACCAGGCGCTCTCGCAGCCCTGGCAAAAGTCCCACGAAACTGCTTCTCCATTACTCCATAACTAAAACGCACTTTTTGTTTTTCTTTCAAGCGCACGCCCCATGCAGATACCTTCCTGCGCCGGCGATTCAACGGCTGACGCCCAGGAGCCTCCTTTTTTTTCTCAAGAGCACATTTGGCTGAAAAGCATCTCTCCCCTTTGAGCATTAGCTTTGTGCCAACGTAGCGGCATAAACGACATTTAGCCCCTGTATAACGTCCCATTCCTTACACCCTCCTCTTCTTTCGTGGCCGGCAGCCGTTATGAGGAACAGGAGTAACATCCTTAATACTGGTAACGACCAGACCAGAAGCTTGCAAGGCACGAATGGCGGCCTCTCTGCCGCTACCAGGGCCCTTGACATAAATCTGCACCTGCCGCAAACCATTATTATTCATAGCCTGCTGTGTCGCCTCCTGCGCTGCCAGCTGAGCTGCGTAAGGAGTGCCTTTTCTGGAACCCTTGAATCCTGTTTTGCCTGCACTGCTCCAGGAAAGAACATTGCCTCGCAAATCAGTAACAGTAACTATGGTGTTATTAAAAGTGGACTGGATATAGACCCTCCCTTCAACAACTCCCTTCTGCGCCTTCTTATTTACTCCAGTTTTTCTTTTCCTAGGCATTTGTCAATCAAACCCCCCTTACTTCTTGGCTACGCTACGCCGCTGCCCTCTACCTGCAACCGTCTTTTTGGGCCCTTTCCTCGTGCGGGCATTAGTACGCGTCCTCTGTCCATGGACAGGTAAATGCATGCGGTGCTTCATCCCGCGTACACTGCCTATCTCAATTAACCTCTTAAGATTAGATTGTATTTCTCTGCGAAGATCACCTTCCACTTTATGTTGCTCTTCAATAACATCTCGTAGCCGACTAATTTGCTCCGCATTGAGATCCTTAACTTTTATACAAGGGTCCACTCCAGCATCAACCAGAACTCTGCGGCTCAGGGTATGCCCAATACCGTAAATATACTGCAAAGCTATTAAAATTTGTTTCTCCTTGGGGAGATCTACACCAGCAATACGTGCCATTTTTAACCCTGCCTTTGCTTATGTCTAGGATTCTCACAGAGAACCCTTACCACTCCTTCCCTTCGAACAATCCTGCACTTTCTGCAACGACGTTTAACAGATGCTCTTACTTTCACTTTTTCTTCACCCCACAAAAACGAAAATCCCCTTATCTTAACCTTTTCCCACCTGCTCGTCAAAAGAGACCACCTTACCTCAATCGATAAGTAATACGGCCACGGCTCAAATCATAAGGAGAAAGCTCAACCAGCACTCTATCTCCTGGCAAAATCTTGATGTAGTGCTTCCTCATCTTTCCCGAAATGTGCGCCCGTACCCTGTGCCCATTCGACAGATCAACATAAAACATGGTGCTGGGCAAACATTCCACCACCTTGCCCTCCACCTCTAATCGTTCTCTCTTGGCCATTATCTCTAAGCAAGCACCTCTGCTTCATTATCAGTGATGGCTATCGTATGTTCAAAATGAGCTGAAAGATTGCCATCCCTCGTTAACACCGTCCAACGGTTAGTCGCCAGTCTGGTTCGCCAATCACCAATATTAATCATAGGCTCTATTGCCAATGTCATTCCCTGTCGCAACAAAATTCCTCGTCCGCAGACAAAGTTCGGTATTTGAGGATCTTCATGCAATTCTCTGCCCACACCATGACCAGAATACTCCCTAACCACCGAAAAACCATTTCCTTCCGCACACCGCTGCACTGCCGCAGAAACATCTTTCAAATATACACCCTGCCTGGCATGCGCAATGCCCTTTTCAAGACTCTGTTCCGTGATTGCTATAAGCTTCTCGGCGTCAGGGTTTATTTTCCCTACACCGACTGTGATCGCCGCATCTGTGTGGAAACCCTTCCATTTTACCCCCACATCCAGCGAAACAATATCCCCTTCTTTCAATTCTCTGTCACCGGGAATGCCGTGCACTATCTCGTCATTTACGGAAACACACAGGCTGGCAGGAAAACCCTGATAACCTTTAAAAGAGGCCTCGGCCCCTCTCCTGTTCAATTCCGCCACCACCACGGCATCCAGAAATATCGTCTTGATCCCCGGCTTAACTTCCTCCCTCAATTTCGCCAAAATAGCCTTTAATATTTCACCGCTTTGGCGCATAATGGCCACTTCTTCAAGAGATTTTAAAATCACCATTTAATGTTTACTCTTACTCCTGATAGCACCAAGCATCTCTTCCGCTATCCTAGAAATTTTCCCATTGCCATCAACCTCAATCAGTTTATCCTGTTCCTTATAATAATCAAGTACGGGCATGGTTTGATTAAAAAATACCTTCAGTCGCTCTCTCACCACTTCTTCCTTATCATCAGTTCGCTGATATAATTCTCCCCCACATTTATCGCATTTCCCCGATACCTTCGGTGGAGAAGCCACGTTATGATACGGCAACAAGCACCCGGAACAAATCCATCTCCCGCTGAGCCTCTTTACCAACTCTTCCTCCGTCACACGGATATACACAGCCACATCTATCTCCCTGTTTTGCTGAAGCATTGCTGCATCCAGCGCACTGGACTGTTCCAGCGTTCTGGGAAAACCATCAAAAAGACACCCCGAAACACAATCAGCTTCCGCTATCCTTTCAAGTATCATCCTGATAGTCACCTCATCGGGCACCAACTTCCCTTCCTCCATGTATGACTTGGCCAGTAATCCCACCTCGGTCTTGCCTTCCATGTTTGAACGAAACAAATCTCCCGAAGATACATGGGGCAGTCTCAACTCGTCGACAAGAATCGCTGCCTGGGTTCCCTTGCCTGCACCCGGTGCTCCCAGCAAAATAACATACATCGTCTTCTCCTTACTTCAAAAAACCTTCATAACGCCGCATGGTTAACTGCGATTCCAACTGCTTCATGGTATCAAGTGCCACCCCCACCACTATCAGCAAAGCAGTACTCTGAAAGGAAAGAACCACAACGCCAGTAGCCTCCCGGGCAACAAAGGGCAAGATAGCCACCACAGCCAAGAAAAGTGCTCCTCCCCAAGTAATCCGCCTAATGACCCCATTTAAATAATCGACTGTAGGCTTCCCTGGACGAACACCAGGAATAAAACCACCCTGTTGTTGCAATGTGCTGGGTAATTTCATCTGCTCAAAGGTGATCATAGTATAAAAGAAAGCGAAACCTACCACCAAGGCAAAATATGGCAGCCAATAAGCCAGTCCCAGGGGGGCGCTGTTTCCGGGATTGAACAGGTGGTATACCGAATTCCAAAAATTCGGATCCTGCCCCGGAGCGTTCATAAACCATGTCGAGATTGTCCATGGAAAAGTCATGATTGCTATAGCAAAAATAATGGGAATCATCCCTGCGGTATTTACCTTCAGCGGAATATAACTTGACCCTGACTGGCGATACATACGGCCGCCACGAAAAGTACTGCGAGCATATTGTACCGGGATACGGCGGTGCGCCTCGGTAAAAACAACCACCAGCACCAAGGTAATAAGTCCAAGAATAACAAAGGTGATTAATCCAGCAGGATCCTCTTTGGCAATAAAACCCCGCCCCACCATATCTGGCAACTGGGCAACTATTCCTCCAAAAATTACCATCGAAATACCGTTGCCTATCCCTCTCTCGGTGATCAACTCTCCCAGCCAGACCAAAAACATCGTTCCCGCCGTCATAGACAACAGGGCAACCGCCATCATATCTGGAGACAAATACCCCACAATATGTTGACTCTGTAGTAAAGCCACCTGACTATACCCCTGCAGTGCGGCCAGCGGCACAGTAATGATATGGGTAATGCGATTGATTTTTTGCCTCCCAGTCTCTCCCTCCTGTGCCAGCGCCGCCAGACCGGGGAGAACCGGGGTCAACAACTGCATAACGATGGTAGCGGTGATATAAGGATAAACCCCCATAGCCAACACACTGAAACTCTTCATTGCTCCACCGCTGAAAAGGTCCAGCATGCCCATAAGGGGCGTCTCGTCGTAAAAATTACCTAGAGCTGCCAGGTCCGCTCCTGGCAGAGGAATATGCGCCACAAAACGAAAAACGACCAGAATACCCAGTGTAAAAAGTATCTTTCGCCTCAAGTCAGGCAATCTGAATGCATCCATCATCGCCTGGATGAGGCGTGGTTGACTTTCGCTACGTTGCATCCCTGGCCTTCTCCACCTTTCCTCCCGCCGCCACAATCTTGTCTTGTGCGCTAGCAGAAAACCTGTCAGCCTTGATCAATAAAGCATGATAGACCTCTCCACCACCAAGAATCTTAATCGGTTTCTTCAGCGATTTAACCAGCCCTGCCTGAAGCAATGCCTCAGGAGTAACTTCTGTGCCTGAAGGGAAAACATTTAATTTTTCCACAGAAACGATACTATACTCCGTCCTGAAAATACTGGTAAATCCTCGCTTCCTCGGCAATCTCTTGATCAAAGATAATTGGCCACCCTCAAAACCAGGGCGAACTCCTCCTCCAGAACGGGATTTTTGTCCCTTGCAACCTCTGCCTGAATAAGTGCCGTGCCCGCTGCCATTCCCTCTCCCCACACGCTTAACTCCACTTCTGGAGCCAGAAGCAGGCCTCACTTCATTCTGCCTCACTGCTCAATTCCTCCTCTGTTTCCTTCTCTGGCGCAACCTTATCAATAACAACTGCATGCCGTTTTCTCTGTCTCAAATTGCTCAGAGCTATCATAGTAGCCTTAACTGTGTTTCCTCGATTAGAGCTACCCAATGACTTGCTAACAATATTTTTAATGCCTGCCGCTTCAAGCACCGCTCTGACTGTATCACTGGCAATAATCCCGGTTCCTGGCGCGGCTGGCTTAAGCAATACCCGTGACGCTCCAAATTTAGCTAGAATCTCGTGGGGAATGGTAGCGTTTTCCACAAGAACTTCTATCATGCTCTTCCGTGCAACAGCAGCGGCCTTGTGAATCGCATCAGGAACCCCCCTAGCTTTAGCCGACGCAAAACCTACATGCCCTCTACCATCACCTGCCACCATCAATGCCCTGAATCGAAGCTGTCTGCCCCCCTTCACCACCTTAGTGACACGGTCAATGGATATTAACTTCTCTTCAATCGCGACATCAGAGGAATCAATTTTCATCCTCTTTCCCTCTGCTTTAGTTACTGCCTTCATAACAAATCCTTCCCCGAAAATCTTTTCGACTCACATGACATTTTAGAATAACAGTCCTTCTTTACGAGCCGCTTCTGCCAGCGCCTTAACTCTACCATGATACCTGTAACCGCCACGGTCAAAAACAACTTTATTGATGCCCATTGCCACGGCCCGCTGGGCCAACATCGTGCCTACAACCTCAGCCTGCTTCACTTTCGCTTTCTTCCCCTCTTTATCTCTGACCTCTGCAGACAGAGTGCTTACGGAGAGGAGAGTGTGCCCCTGAGAATCGTCAATAACTTGAGCATAAACATGATTCAGACTACGAAAAACATTCAGTCGCGGGCGCACAGATGTGCCGGATAGACTCTTTCGTATTCGTGCATGCCGCACACTGCGCATTGCTCTTGAGCTTAATTTTGCCATACTTGCTCTCTCCGCTTTCTTTAAATCGATTCTTCTTGTTAAGCTTTACCCGCTTTACCCGCTTTACCTGGCTTCAGCCGCAGCGTCTCCCCAAGATATTTGAAACCCTTACCCTTATATGCGTCAGCAGGGCGAATTTTCCGGATATTAGCAGCTGCCTCTCCTACAGCTTCCCTGTCAATGCCCGCCACGCAAACACGATTTCCCTCATTGATGGAAACCGATACCCCCTCAATGGGCACGAACTCTACAGAATGGGAAAAACCCACCTGAAATACTAGCTTTTTGCCGCTTGCCTGCCCCCTATATCCCACTCCATTCAATTCTAGGATTTTCTCGAATCCCTCGCTTACTCCTATAATCATATTGGCCAGCAAACTACGCATCAACCCGTGCTGGGCTCGATGTTCTTTGCTATCAGTCCGCCGGGACACAACCAACTCGCCCTCTTTTAGGGCAACAGCAATGTCCTCGTGAAGAAAACGAGATAATTCCCCTTTGTTCCCCTTCACCGACACCTCCCTACCCACGATCTTCACCTCCACCCCTGAAGGAATCGGTATTGGACGCTGACCTACTCGAGACATTTTCAGTTCTCCTTGTTTACCAAATATAGCACAGGAGCTCGCCACCAATCCCTCGCCGCCATGCCTCCTGCCCTGTCATAATTCCTTTAGATGTAGATACCATAGCAAACCCCAATCCCCCATAAACACGCGGAATCTCTCCCTTGCCCACATAAACCCTCAATCCTGGTTTGCTAACCCGTTCCAAACCACGAATAGCGGACTGCTTACCGTCATATTTGAGGTGAATCCTGATCGCTTGCTGCGGTTTGCCCTGCAACTCCTCATAGCCGGAAATAAGCCCTTTTTGCTCAAGAATCCTAGCAATAACAACCCCTACCCGGAAGGAAGGCACAACCACGCTGTCATGACAGGCCATAATAGCATTGCGTATCCGGGTCAACATATCTGCAATTGTATCAGTAACTGCCATTAATTCGCTCCTCACCAACTCGACTTTCGCACGCCTGGGATTTGCCCTGAAAGAGCAAGCTCGCGAAAACAGATACGGCATAAGCCAAACTTGCGCATATACGCCCGAGGTCTGCCGCATAACTGACACCGATTGTATTGCTGCACCTTGTACTTCGGAATACGCTTTGACTGTACTACTTTAGATACCTTTGCCACCTTAATTCCTCCTAAAGGGAAAACCCATCAGTTCTAGTAATTTCATGGACTCGCCGTCACTGTTAGCCGAGGTAATAATAGTCACCTGGAGCCCGCGTACTTTGTCCACCTTATCATAATCAATCTCAGGAAAAACGATCTGCTCCTTTATCCCCAAACTATAATTCCCTCTACCATCGAAAGAATCTCTGGATAGCCCCTGAAAATCACGCAGACGGGGCAATACGGCATTCGTCAGCCTGGAGAAGAAATCATACATCCGCTTGCCTCGCAGCGTCACCATCATGCCTATAGGCATACCTTCCCTTACTTTAAAAGCAGCGATGGATTTCTTGGCACGGGTTATTACCGGGTGTTGCCCGGAAATCACCGCCAAATCCCCTTCTGCTGCCTCCAGAGCTTTGGGATTCTGTATTGCTTCACCCAGGCCAATGCTAATGACAATCTTCTCTATCCTGGGCACCTGCATCACGTTAGCATACCCGAACTCCTCCCTCATCCGAGGAGCTGTCTCCCTTAAATATTTTTCCTTCAAATCATTTGCCATATCTATCTTCCTCGATGAACCTGTCCGCTAACTTTAATCTATCACCTCATGACAGGCACGACAAACACGCACTTTCTTGCCATCGTCAAGGAAACACCTCCCCACACGAACGGGTTTATCGCACTTGCTGCATACCAGCATGACATTAGAAACGTGCATCGGCGCTTCCATATCGATAATCCCAGCCTGGCGGGCAGCGCCCTGGGTACGGGAATGCCGCTTGATCATATTCAACCCTTCCACTACTATCATGCTTTTCCCTGGAAGAGCTACCCGTACCGTCCCTCTTTTTCCCCTATCTTTGCCCGCTATAATGGCAACCGTATCATTCTTTCTAATTTTCATTTCATAAAACCTCTGGCGCCAGTGAAATTATCTTTATAAAATTCTTATCTCTCAACTCTCGCGCCACGGGACCAAAAACACGTGTCCCCCTGGGGTTTCCCTTGTCATCAAGTATCACTGCAGCATTTTCGTCGAACCTGATATGAGACCCATCAAAACGCCGATATGGCTTAGCTACACGCACAACTACCGCTCGTACTACTTCTCCTTCCTTCACCGTGCCATGCGGGATAGCCCTCTTTACCGTAGCGACGATAACATCTCCCACACGCGCATATCTTCGCCTCGTACCACCAAGCACGGTGATGCACATGATCTGCCTGGCACCAGTATTATCGGCAACTTTAAGCCTGGTATAGCTCTGAATCATCTTTTTTGCTCTCCGCTAACCCCTTCCCTGTAATTTCTCCCCTGGAAAGCACTTGCTCGACACGCCAGTGCTTTCCCTTAGAGAGAGGCCTTGTTTCAATGACTTTTACCACATCCCCTACTCTGCACGTATTGCCTTCATCATGTGCTTTGTACTTCCTGGCATGACTTACGGTCTTCCTGTAAAGGGGATGCTTTCTTTTCGTCTCCACAACCACAACTACGGTTTCCTCCATTTTGTCGCTTATAACTTGTCCTATTCTAGTCTTTCTGTTTCCCATACTAATCATCCTCTATATTAATATCTCTTTCTCTCAAAATAGTTTCCATGCGGGCAATCTTCCTCTTCGCAGTCGGAAGCTCCCGGTGATTTATCAACTGTCGCGTCGCATGCCGAAAACGAAGGTTGAAAAGCTCTTCTCGCGCCTCCAACAGCTTCTTTCGAAGCTCGTCGTCATTTAACGCACGGATATCGCTGGCCTTCAACTCCCCTCCCCCTCTTTCATCACAAAACTGGTGCTCACAGGAAGTTTATGTGCAGCCTGACGTAATCCCTTCCTGGCTTCTTCTTCACCTATTCCATCAACTTCAAAAATTACTCTGCCCCGCTTCGCTACGGCCACCCATTCCTCCGTTGCTCCCTTTCCTCCCCCCATTCTGGTCTCCGCCGGCTTTTTAGTCACAGGCTTATCCGGAAAAATCCTGATCCACATGTGCCCACCCCTGCGTAAAAAACGCACCAGCACCCGACGAGCAGCCTCAATTTGCCTGGCAGTAATCCAGGTAGATTCCTCTACTCTCAAACCAAATTCACCAAAAGCTACGCTAGCGCCCCTGGAAGCAGAACCTTTCATCCTGCCTCTATGCACTTTACGATGCTTCACCCTCTTCGGCTGTAACACCACTATTCCTCTCTTCAGGGAGAATGTCTCCCTTGTAAATCCAGACTTTAACGCCAATTCGACCCATTGCGGTACGCGCTTCGCTAAAACCGTAATCAATGTTAGCACGCAAAGTATGCAACGGGACCCTGCCCAGATGCAACGTCTCAGAACGGGCAATCTCCTGCCCCCCCAGCCTACCTGCACACTTTATCTTAACCCCCAGGGCACCGGCCTGCATGGTCCTGCCCGCAGTTTGCTTCATCGCCCAACGGAAAGTCACCCGGCCCTCAAGCCGCTCCGCTATATTTCTCGCTACCAGAACAGCTTCGACCTCAGGGTTTTCCACTTCCTTTATTGTCAAACGGATCTTTTCCCCTACGAGCTTCTCCATGTCCGACTTTAAAGCCTCTACGTTCTGTCCCCCTCTGCCAATCAAAATGCCAGGACGGGAAGAATAAAGAGTTACCATTACTTCTCCGCTGATACGTTCAATCTCCATCCGCGCGACATAACCATTGCTGCATTTGCGCTTCACCATGCTGCGCATCTGCAGATCCTGCTGCAGAAACTTTGCATAGTCCTTCTCTGCATACCACCGAGCATCCCAATCCCGGATAACTCCCAGACGAAAACCCCGTGGATCAACTTTCTGTCCCAACTATTTTTCCTCCCCTGCAACAAAAACTGTAATATGCGCAGACCGCCGCAAAATCGGGTCAATTCTACCCCTGGACTGAGGCCTGTGTCTCTTCAGCGTGCGCCCCTGGTCAACCATTATCTCTGTTACCCTAAGCTCTGCCGGTAACATCTGAAAATTATTCTCGGCATTCGCAACGGCCGATCGCACCGTTTTAGCCACAGCGGTTGCCGCAGGAGTAGTCATAAATCTGAGAATATCCAGCGCCCGATCAACCTTCTTCCCGCGAATCATATTCGCTACCAGACGAACTTTTCGCGGAGAATATCCAATATCCTTTGCCACAGCTTTCACTTTCATCTACATTTACACCTGTTTTTTGCCTTGAGTGGTCACTTGGGCTTTGGTAACATGTCCCCTGAACGTCCTGGTAGGGGAAAACTCTGCCAGCTTCTGCCCCACCATGCTCTCGGTGATAAAGACAGGAACATGTTTGCGCCCATTGTGTACCGCAATAGTATGCCCTATCATCTGAGGCAAAATAGTAGACGCACGGGACCACGTCTTTATCGCCGCTTTCTCTCCGGAACTGTTAATCAATTCTATTTTTTTTAATAATTTGGGATCACAATAGGGCCCTTTTTTAGCAGATCGCGACATACCCTTATTCCCTCCGTGTCACTATCATCTTATTCGAAGATTTCTTGCGCTTACGCGTCTTATAGCCCAACGCAGGCTTCCCCCATGGCGTCTTGGGGTGCTTCATCCCTATAGGAGACCTGCCTTCCCCTCCACCATGAGGATGATCTCTGGGAGTCATAGCGGAACCCCGTACAGAAGGCCTTATTCCCAGCCATCGTTTGCGCCCTGCCTTCCCCAGACATATATTCTCATGCTCCACGTTGCCTACCTGCCCGATTGTAGCGAAACAATCCTGCAGGAACCGCCGCACCTCTCCTGAAGGTAAACGCACCAGCACATATCTACCTTCCTTCCCTAACACCTGTGCGCCTACACCGGCGCTGCGTACCACCTGTCCTCCTCGCCCTGGCTGTAATTCAAGATTATGCACCAGCGTACCTACGGGAACTGCCTTCAACGGCAAGGCGTTACCCACTTTCGGTTCGCTATTCTCTCCTGCCTCTACCATCTCATTTACCTGCAAACCCAGAGGAGCAAGAATATACCTCTTCTCCCCATCAAGGTAATGAATCAGTGCTATTCTGGCAGAGCGATTGGGATCATACTCTATAGCGGCCACCCGCCCAGCCACGCCAAGCTTTCTCCTCTTAAAATCGATAATACGAAGCATGCGCTTCGCTCCCCCTCCCCTGTGCCGAACAGTAATCACCCCACGAGAATTTCGTCCCGCCAGCTTCTTCAATGGTATAACAAGAGATTTCTCCGGTGTCTTTTTAGTAATCTCCTCAAAAGCAACCCCGGTCATCCCTCTCCTGCCAGGAGAAGTCGGTTTATATATCTTCAGTGCCATAAATTTATCACGTCACAAATCACCAAATTTTATACTCTGGCCCAAACGCTGATCCACTACATCCTCCACCCTTATACACGCTACGGGTGCGTCTTCTTCCAACGATTCTTCTTAAGCAACTTCTTGTGCTTATGCTTCGACATTTTTTTCTTTCGCCACTTAAGAACTGAACCCAATTTCAACTCCTCGAAAAATATTCCCGTTAATCATATTAAACACCTTCGAAAAAGGCAACTTTATGCCCCTCTTTCAAAGTGACTACTGCTTTCTTCCAGGACGGCCTTACCACCTGCCTCAGTCCCATCCGTCGCGTCTTGCCATGAACGATCATCACATTAACATCTGCAACTTCCACGTGAAACGCTCTCTCTACCGCTTCCCTAATCTGGCTCTTGGTAGCACGCTTGCTCACCTCAAAAGTATACTGATTGCTCTCCTGCAGTAACGCTGATTTTTCTGTAATTAAGGGGCGCCGCAACACTTCATAAAAATGCATCCTGTTATTCACCTACCTTCTCAACGTCGTCTCGTGTCTCCATAAGATGCTTCTCTCTTTTTCCCCAGAGCCTTTCCATATTACGTAGGGCCAACTCAGAAACCAGCACCGTGTGACATGACATCAAATCAAGTACATTGACCAGAGAGGATGGCAAAACTTTCACTCCCTGCAGATTACGGGAGGCCATAACCAAATCGGCCTCGGCTTTTTCGGTGACAAGCAACATAGGAAATTCGACTGCCAGCCCTGACAACACTTTGCTCATCTCCCTGGTTTTGGGCATTTCCAACACCAGCTCTTTCACTATCTTCATCTCCTCTTCCTCCACTTTGGCAGAAAGAACACACTTCAATGCCAGCTGCCGCATCTTCCTGGGCATGGACTGTCCATAATCACGCGGCTTGGGTCCAAATACTATCCCTCCTCCTCTGAGCAAAGGAGATTTGATATCTCCTCTTCGGGCCCGCCCTGTGCCCTTCTGCGCGTAAAGCTTACGCGTACTCCCCACAACATCTCTTCGCGTCTTCGTGCTCGCTGTCCCCTGCCGCCTGTTTGCCAACTGCCGTACCAACGCCTGATGTACCACCGCCTGGTTAAAAGGGATGCCAAAAACTTCCCCATCCACCTCCATCTGCTCCATAACCTCGCCTGACAAATTATATACCGGTATTTTCACGCTGATCCTTCCCCGCTTCTTTTAATTATCAATAAACCACTGCTGGCTCCGGGGACACCCCCTTTAACCAGCAAAAGATTACGTTCCGGATCAACTTCAACCACCTGTAAATTACATACGGTCACCTTTCTGTTTCCCATATGTCCCGCCATTTTCATTCCCTTAATCACTCGCCCAGGATAGGTGGTCGCTCCTATAGATCCCGGGGCTCGATGACGATCGGACTGCCCGTGTGTTTTGGGCCCGCCAGCAAAATGATGACGCTTCACCACCCCAGCAAATCCCCTGCCCTTGGATACCCCTGATACGGTTACCAAATCCCCCGGTTTAAGAAAACTGACATCTACTCTGTCGCCTCTGTTGACCGAAGATACCTCGTCAATTTCAAATTCCCGCAGAAAGCGAAGCTTCCCCATTTCTTTAAAACGCCCGGCAAGAGGAGCATTAAGCTTTTTGGCTTCAAGAAAACCCAGCTGCACAGCATCATAGCCATCATTGCCCTTGCTCTTCACCTGGATGACAAAACACGGGCCAGCCTCGATCGCCGTCACCTGTATCGCCTCTCCCCCCTCCAGGAAG
>JAUWOK010000053.1 GCA_030612165.1 Dehalococcoidia bacterium | reverse complement strand
ACATGGCAAGCTCGGGCATCCTGCTTGTCATACTAATCGGCCTCGGCTTCCTGGCGCAAAGCAGGTTGCGCCAAAAGCGGAGAGCAGCCAGCGGCATACCTGGCGCCGGAAAAGTGACAGAGGTGCCGCAACCAGCTTTTGCCCACAGCGCTGCCGCCATTATTTCCACAAAAGGGAGAGAGGAAGAAATCCCCCGGGAGCCGCGCGGTAAAATATTTTATCTCTACCGCCAGGCCGTCAGGCTGATACAATCTGTCACCGGCGCACTGTTCAGCCCGCAGCAGACGCTGCGAGAGTTCTTCAGAGAAAATCGCTCTTTTCTGGGGCCGGCAGGCAGGTTTCTGGAACAGCTCACCAGGATAACCGAGAGGCTCCTTTATTCCGGCTACCAGCCGACAGAGCAGGATACTACCACGAGTGAGCATGCCTACCACGACATGGAAAAGGAGATTAAAAAGTGAAAACCTTTGACATTCTCCTGCCCACCGCGGCGTTAATCATTGTCATTTCCATGGTCTGCCTGTGGGCTTCCCCTTCAGTGCAGGATTTTATGACCACCAACAGCCTGTGGAACGGCATACAGAATATCTCCGAGGAGTTCGACGCCACCAGCATCGACTCGTCATCAGAGCTTCCCGATTCACCTCAGGGGAAAACTTTACTCTCCATCCCCTCTCTCCAGTACGGAGAAGATAGTCTGGCAGAGATACAGGAATTCGTTACTCTGGGCGGCAGGCTGCTGCTGCTGGATGATCGCGGACAGGGAAACGGCCTGCTGGAATACCTGGGGCTGGAAGCCAGATTCAGCGGTATACCCCTCCTCGACCCCCTCTTCTGCTACAGAAACCAGCAGTTGCCCAAAATAACGGACTTCAGCCCGGAAATCGAGAAGGAAGGCATCAAAGTGGTGGTATTCAATCATGCTACCGTCTTGACAGATGTGGCAGAATCAGATGTAATTGCTTGGTCATCTGCCGCCAGCTTCCTGGATTTTGACAAAAACGACGACTGGTCTCCTGCCGAGGAGAAAGGCCCCTTCCCTGTGGCGGCAAAATACCAGCTGGGCAGGGGCACAGTGATACTTGTATCCGACCCCAGTATTATTATCAACAGCATGGTGCGCAAGGATGACAACCACAGTTTCGTCAATTATTTAATCGGCCAAGAAACCGGGCAGGGAGATTTACTGATTGACCGCCAGCATCTGGGCAAAGATCCCCGCGAGGCATCGCGGCTCGGCCTGGCAAATGTGCGCGCCGCGCTTTCCCAACCCTATTCCCTGCTGGGGCTGGTAGCGATAATACTTATAGCGATATTCAGATACACGCTTAAAGAAAAGAAAGGAGCATCAGTTGATTAATAGCGAAAAAACGGCCGAACTATATCAAAAAATTTTAAACGAGGTTTCCCGGGTGATTATCGGCAAGGGCGAAATCAAGGAAACGCTCATGCTCGCTCTCATCGCCGGAGGACACGTGCTGATAGAAGGGTTGCCGGGCTCAGCCAAGACAAAGCTGGCCAGGACTTTTGCCCAGGCGATCGGCGGTGAGTTCAAGAGAATACAGCTTACCCCGGACATGATGCCTCAGGACATAACCGGCTTTTACCTTTACTCTCCCGACGGCAACTTCAGGTTCATCCAGGGGCCTATTTTCGCCAACATCGTTCTGGCTGATGAATTGAACCGCACCACCCCCCGCACGCAATCCGCCATGCTGGAAGCCATGGCCGAAAATCAGGTTACCATAGAACAAAAGACCCATCCCCTACCCCAACCTTTCATGGTCATAGCCACGCAAGTTGAGGCAGGAGGAGAAGGCACTTATCCCCTGACGAACGTGCAAACCGACAGATTCCTCCTGAGAGTAACCAGCCAGTACGCCTCAGAAGAAGAAGAGAAACAGATAATGACCAGCATCGACGATATAGATACACTGGCTACTACAGAAGCGCTCAATCTGGAGGAAATAGCGGAACTGCAGAGCATGGGCAAACAGGTCCAGGTAGCGCCGGGCATCATAGAGTACATAGTCCGCATCATCAATTCTCTCCGCTCCGACCCCGATGTGCTCGTTGCCCCGAGCACCCGAGGAAGTATCTCTCTTTACAAGTGCTCCCGCGCAATAGCCCTGCTGGACGGGCGGGATTTTGTTATTCCTGACGATGTCAAACTGCTAGCCGCCCGCGCTCTCGGGCACCGTATAAGGGTGAAAGCAGAAGCCGAGATGGACGACATCACTCCCGGCATAATACTGGAAAGAACCTTGAACGCCGTTCCTATCCCCAGGCTGGAGATATAACGCCGTTGGAGCAAAAAGGCGTCTTGTTCGCAACCAGGATATACGCCGTTGTTGCCCTGCTGGCAGCGGCGGTACTTTCTGCGCTGTCCCTGTCCACCATACCGCTATTGCTATTCTTTTTCTACATTTACCTGTGGTGGAGACCCCTTAACGCCACGGCAGGGCTGCTGGCAAACTACTTTCTGTTTTTTGCCCTGACAATACTTTTTCAGCCGGTCGTAGGAACCTTTTTCCCCCTGCTCATCTCTTTGCCAATGCTTGTTCTTGTTAATCACAGCCTGCTTTGTGTCGCGCGATCACGCCAGCGCTCGGAGCAGAAACGCCGGCGTGCACCAGGCAGAGTTTTTATTGCCCTGTCATTAACCTCCCTGGTGATACTAATTATCTCCTTGCTGCTTGACAGCCACGCACTGGCGTTAACCAGCCTTCTTTCTGCTCTCTATCTCGGGATTACCATGAGAAAAGCAATGTGCGGCATGCCCTCAAAGCCCGTGGAGAAGGTCCGTGTACAGCAGCGCATGGTAGCAGGCGCCAAAGAAACTATCAGCCTCAGGTTAATTAACAAAAGCAGGGTGGGAGGAAAACTATTCCTGCAATCGCCATACGCATGGCTGAAACCAGGCCCGGACACCCTGTCGCTTGACGGAGAAGAGCTTACCTTCAATATATCTTTATCACCGCCTCTGGCAGGCCCGGCACAAATCACGCTCACATGTTATGCCATAGACCGCTGGGGATTCAGCCAGTCCAGGTTTGAAATCAACCCTTTGTCGCTCTATATCATCCCCCGGGCAAAGTACGCCCGCTGGCTGGCACAAAAGTATCTCGCCGAAACCAGGCCAGGTTTATTGCCACTGGCCTCCCTGTCCCTGGCCCGTAAAGTCTCTTTTGCCACCAGAAGCGGCATGGAGTACCATGCCAGTCGTCCATATCAACCGGGTGATAACCTGAAAAACATAGACTGGAAACATTCCATAAAACTCAATGAGCTTGTCACCAAGGACTTTAAGAGTTCCCACGGCCAATCCGCCGTAATGTGGGTCAACCTGGCTGCCGCCGACGCGGAAGACGCAGACAAATTGAGCTATAAACTCATCACTACGGCAATTTCTCTGGCTCGCGAAAACATCCCCACCGCACTGGCAGGATACGACCATGAAGCTGTCAGGTTAGTCACCCCTCAACTCCCACCACAGAAGCTCGTTTTTTCTGCCCTGAGGCTATCGCGACAGATAGTTACCTTTACCAACCCTCGCAGATATCTAAGCCCTCCGGACATTGCCAGGTTGAGAGCTGATATCAATCGCGTCCGCAATATTCACGGTCAGGCACCCGAGGCTCTGCTTCGCCTGCTGCAGATAGAGTATAAAACCCTGGGAGACAACGCCTGCCTCAACCCGGCCACGCAGGCGCTCACGGAAGCCCTGTCTCAAGGAGAGAAAAAAGTCACCATAGTGGTCATTTCTCAGCATAACCATGATGCCGAAGCACTCGCTTTCCTCTCTTTCAGCTTTGACAAAAAGGGCTACGCCCTCATCAAAGCATAGAAAGCTACTATAGCGATTGTTTCTCGGCACAACCATGATGCCGAAGCGCTCACCTCCCACTCCTTCAGCTTTGACAAAAAGGCTATGGCATCATCCCGGATTACAAACACTGCGCGGCAATATGTGTGTTAAAATTGTGGCAGGGGGAAACTTAAGCATGGGAGAAATCAAAAGCGCCTGGCAAAAAGCCATGGAGAGAGTGGAAAAACTGGAGCGGTCGTCACCGGAGGAGCTTGAGGAGTTCAAATATGTCCCTTTGGGCAAGGCTGTCGCTGCACAGTATCTCCGCGAAGAGAACTTTTGTCTGGACACAAAATTGGCCAGCTATAAAGAGAACCCGAGCCTGAAATACATCGCGCAGGGGATAGAACAAGTTCTTATGCAAAACATTTTTTTACCAAAAAACGAAGAGGATAAAAAGACGGGCAAAAAGGCCATGTCGGGGATTAAGACAATAAAGAAAGATAAAAAAAGGACAGAGGCTCTCCTTGCCCAACTTGATACCCTGCTCGGCTATTACGAACAGGCCAGGCAGCAGGCTTTCACGCAGTTAAAAGGAAGCTTCACTGCCAGATTGCAAAGCATGGCAGCTTCCATGGAACAGCAAACAGGAACCAAAGTCAACGTCAATCCCGAGCTTCAGCCTCAATTCCAGGAGATGTGGCTCAAGACAAGAAGCCAGTTGGATGCCCAGTATGAAAAAGCACTGCGGGAGCAGAAAGAACAGCTCTCCCTGATAAGCTAAAGGTTACAAACATCAGCACTTTTATCTTTCCTTTCCTGCGTTCACCCCGGCGCGGCCTCCGGCTTTTTTATAAAGAAAAGAAGCACGATTGCCACAACATATGATAACGCCCCGATGGAAAAAGCCGTGTGATAACTCTGCGCCATATCAAAGATAAAACCGCCAACCCATGAACCCAGCGCCCAACCAAGTCCCGTAATAGCCTGAAAAACACCCATGATGGAGGCCAGGTTATGTCGCCCGTAAAAATCCGCCAGCATAGGGGTAAACTGGACTATCATGCCGCCGTGAGACAATCCCGAAACGACAGCGAAAAGGTAAAAAGCCTCAGCAGTTCCAGCCTGAGATAAATAGAGTATCGCCGCCCCCTGGAAAGCAAAACAAATGCCTGCCATTACTTTTCTCCCCAGCCTGTCTCCCAACCTGCCTCCCAGCACTCTGCCTGCAGCGCTGCAGCCGCCAATCACACTCATGGTATAGGCGGCCAGCATCGCCGGCAGCCCTAACTCCCCCACATAACTGGCAAGCTGTGTCCAGGGAATATAGTGTCCGAACCCGGAAGCCAGCCCGATCAGAGCCATCAGCCGGAAAGCCCTGGTCCTGACGGCCTGAGATAATGTCCAGGAGAACCCGGATGCTTGTTCCTCGCCAACCGATTTTGCTTTATCTCTCTCACCAGATTGCCCATAAGGCTTGAGATTCATGTCCTCAGGATAATGCTTCAAGAGAAGGGCAAATACGATGAAACAAAACGCCAGTATCCCCAGGAACAACTGGGCATCCTGCCAGCCTCCCACCGAAATAAATCTGCCCACAATAAGCGGCAGAACCAGTGTGCCCACCCCTCCTCCTGCCATGACTATACCTGTAACCAACCCCCTTCTCTGCACAAACCACTTGTTCACAATGGCAGACGGAATGAGGTAAACAGCAGAAAGCCCTATTCCCAGGACGGCAAATAATCCATAAAACTGAACCAGCGAAGACGCCTGCCCGGACAGCACCAGTCCCGCCCCTATCAGCAAACATCCCACCACAGCCATAACTTTAGGTCCCCGCGCATCAATAATCCTCCCCGCCAACATCCCCACGCCACACTGCACAAAAGACGTGATAGCAATAGCCATGGAACCTGCAGCCATGGTCCAGCCAAATTCATCCACCCAGCTAGGAAGAAGAAGCGGCAACGAAAAGCGAATGCCTCCCACCAGGAAACCCAGGGAAAAACAAGCCGCCACTATCACCCAACCATAAAAGAAATCCCGCCGCCCCGAGCCTTGACTGATATCAACCATCTTTGTTATCCTGTCAATCATTAAAATAAACCATCTTATCCGACAAACAGCGAAGGGGAAACCAGGTAAGATTATAAGCCAGAAAGCCCTGTTCTGAAAAGTGGCTAGGACTAGTTTGATAAAATGAGCACATTTGATTCTGAAAAGTGGCAAAAGTGGTTTTCCGAAGGAGAAGACAACAAGCCGCCGTCATACCCTCGACAGAGTAAACAGACTTCGCCTTCTTTGTCTTCCTATCGCCCGGTGCAGATTATAGGCATAATCCTGATACTGTTCATCGTTTTGGGCATTCTAAAGGGTATTTATAGCGAGTGGCTATGGTTCAGCAGCCTGGATTATGGCAGTGTCTACACAACCATTCTCAAAACCAAAGTATCGCTTTTCTTTGCTGGAGCCGCGATCTTTGCCGCTCTGTTTCTGGGAAACCTGTCACTGGCTGCCCGCCTATCCACAGAATCAAAATCCAGCATCTGGCCATGGAGCCGAGCCCGGAACAAGGAGCAGACAAAAAAAAAGCATCGTCATAGGAACAGCGCTTCTAAGCCTGATATTCGGATCGATAGCACAGGGCAATTGGCAAACCGTACTCCAGTTCTTTAACCAGCAGCCGTTTGCCGCCCTTGATCCTATCTTCCACCAGGACGTCAGCTTCTATGTCTTCTCTCTGCCCTTCCTGCAAACATTACGCGGCTGGTTTACGGGAGCGCTGATAGTCTGTCTCATCGGCATTATTATCACATACCTTTTGGGCCATGACCTGAAGAGTTTCAAAATAGAGAACCTGGCCAAACCTGTACTGGTTCACATCGGAGGATTGGCCCTAGTAATCCTGGGGCTTTTTGCCTGGGGCTACAGGCTGGGCGTCTGGGAACTGGTCTTTTCCACCCGGGGGGTAGTTTTTGGAGCCAGTTATACCGATATCCATGCCCAACTGCCCGCCCAATGGATACTTGTTGCGGTGGTACTCGTCTGTATGGGCGTTTTCGTGCCCGCCATGTTGAAACACAAGCCGCGTTGGTTTCTCTATGGTATCGGGGCATGGGTCGCCGTGGCCATCGTCTGCGGGGCGATCTTTCCTGCCCTCATGCAGCGTTTTCAAGTGCAGCCCAATGAACTGGTCAAAGAGACGCCTTATATCGAGTACAATATTCAGGCCACCAGGGAAGCCTTCGGCTTAAGCCATATCGAAGAGGAGTTCTTTCCAGCCGAAGAGATGCCCAGCTATCAGGATATAGTCCAGAACAAAACAACTATCGACAATATC
>JAUWOK010000012.1 GCA_030612165.1 Dehalococcoidia bacterium | reverse complement strand
GATATTCTTCAAGGAGAAAAAGGCTGGCAGATGTTCCGTGCCTACATGAAGACCTGGCATGATCTTCTGATACAACATGTTCAAATAAATGTGGTGGATGGTGCCGTGCTGAAAGCAGCACAGCAGGAGCCCGAGAAGTATCCTGACCTGGTGGTGAGGGTAGCAGGGTATAGTGATTACTTTACCACTCTGGACAAGCAAACTCAGGATTCCATCATGGCTAGAACGGAGCAGGTGCTGGCATAGTGTGACAAAGAGGGGGGGCAAAGCACCCCCCCTCTTTGTTGGTGGAATTAAGAACATAGGATAGGAAAGGAGTAAGGACATGGCAGAAAAGAAGATTTTCATGCCTTCGGGCAAGGTGGATAAGCTGTATTTTGTGCCTGGTGGCAATGTACCCGGGGGAAAGGATGGCAATTTAATCTGGCGGGAAGAGGATCCCAAGGCGGGATTGGTCTGGTTTTCCAAGCCGGTTAGTCGCCAGGAACTTCCCTCTAATGTTGAGGAAAAGACTGCATAAGCTATCACAAAAATCGTGTTTTTCATTACAGGCGAGGTTATGGAAGACCTTTTACCTCCTTTAGATATAGGTTGTCCGGTTTGTCAGGTATGATTATTTTGAGAAGCCGGGCAGCTCGTTCTTGAGCCTCTGAATTTGAGCATAGAGTTCGATTAGTGGTACACTCGTTTAGCATACGCTATGTTGAAACTCTATGAGGAATCTAAAGCGCAGTAAGGTTAGAATAAAATGATTATCAACAGGCCTGAGTATCAGTGGGTATATGTTTTCCCGGACGATTTTTACGCTCCTTTTGCTTACAAGGGGCGCGTTTTGAGTCAGGAGGAATACCTGGAGCATTGGGGTAAGTGGGTAGTTGCAGACAGCGAAGAACGGCTAGCTGAGCTGGCTGTCAGGCTTAACTCCTATGTCGAAGTTCGCCAGATTCACAGTATCAAATACTGTCGCGTTCCACAGCTATGGGCAGGGCGAGATAAGCCCATAATGGGCATCTTCTGTGATGACCGAGAGAGGGAGGAAGTGAAGAATATTCTGTCTCATGTGGGAGTGTCTCCCGAGATATGGATGTATGACAGGGAAGTGGACGAAAAGTGGCAACCGGGAGGGGAATGGATGGGAAAGTGGATTGCCTCCCAGGGACTGGCGGAGGAAGAGGCTGAAAAGGTGGAGGGGGAGAGTCTCAAGGTGCGTGATGAATGGCAGGAGCTAATGTTTGGAACTAGCAAGAAAGCCGAAGAACGTAGAGAGAAAGGATTCTGGTCATTAGAGCATACGGCCTGGAAGGAGTGGAGCACCACTGCTGAGAAGCCAAAGGATTTAAGTTACTCTGAATACTGGCGGGTAAACAAGTCTCACATAGAACACATAGAACTGGCAAACGCATTGACGGCTTTGCGTAAGGTTGCAGGACATATGAGGGTATCTACTGAGGTTGTATGGGCAGGTATGCCTTGCGATATCAAGCAGAAGATTGAATTACCCGCCGTATTAGCGTTAGGGGAGTATCCTATCCCAACAAAGAAGATGGATAGGTTAGTTGGATTTACTATTCATCAGGCTTTCCATGTCCTGGAGGAGAGCGAGAGTGTTCTGGACCACCTATCACAGATGTTCCCTAAAACGAAGGATGAGATAGTCCTGCGAAGGCTTGCAGAAGCAGGAGAAGATATTCATGTAGACGGTGTTGCCATAAAAAGAGGAGTACCGGGCAAGTATGTTCGGAAGTCACGATCTTGGTGGAGTGAATATAACGGGATAGACTTTACCGCCGGCCCTCCTACCCCGGAAGGGTTGTATGGAGTTTGGACGAATATCGTGCTGGATATGATTCTTCCCAACATCCCTCCGGAGAATTGGGGAACTATCCCTGAGACGCTGGGAAAATTTGATTCGTTTGATTTGTTAAGTGAAGCCATTTGCAGTGGTGACAAGTGGGCAAAGCTGGCGCTATACGGAACTTTTTTGGCTATGCCCCCGGGCTACTTGAAGCCCCTGGAGCTGCTTTTACCCCAAACGAAGGAGCTTGTGGAGGCTGATCCAGAGAGAAGAGCTTTGTGTTATAGCAGCCTGTGGAAAAAGCTGCGAAGACACTTTATTCAGTGGAAAAGAGAGGCGCAACAGAGAGCTTCGCAGGGCCCTGACGAGACTTCCTTAGACAGCAGATTATCACCTCAGTTGGCTGGGGCGGTAAGCGAGGCTTTAGCCCGTGACTCTGAAGACATTGCTGAACTTATGAAAGCCGCTTTGAGGTATATTGGGGAAAGCCGTATGTGGGTGCTCTTTCCTACTGTCTATGAGAATTCCACCATCCCCGCTAGCGTAGTCCCTGACATGGGGATTGTTCGTAGCTTGAGGGAAGTATTGCGGATTCAGCAAGAAGAAATCTTGAGGGTAAATCACGGGTTAAGAAGTGGAAAACTGGATGCCAGGAGACTCTATAGAGCCTATACTACTGGGATGACCTTTAAGCGAAAGGAGTCCTTCCTGGACAGCAAGTGGAGTATAGTCGTGCTTATTGACGCTTCCAGCTCAATGGCAGATAGTTGGGGATTGATAGAAAGCGTTTGCGCCTCCTTTATCGAGGGTCTCAGAGGGGAATATAACCAGTTGGAGGTGTTTGCTTATAGAGAAGTGAACGGTAGTTGCGTGATAACCAATCTTCTTCAAAACAATCATCTGTACAGGGTCGATTCTGGTGGTGACACACCTTCAGGGCAGGCAATAGTAGCGACTGCACTCAAAATGCGGAAGAGAAAGAGAAGGTTAATTCTGCATATTACCGACGGGTTTAGTAATTCTGGTATTGAGGTTGGCTCTGCGTTAAGGATTTGCGAGAGGGAGAAGATAAGGGTGGTAGCGCTGGGTTGTGGTAGCCCGGTTAGTTTGCGAGAAAACTACGGGAGTAGGTTTGAGCTACTGGATTCTATTGAACAACTACCTCAAAAAGCAGGAGCCTTGCTTAGGAAGGAACTGTTGGGCAGTTTTTGCTCTTAATAGAACTTGACTTAACCAGCAACATGTCATAAGTACTGCTTGAAGTTGTGGATATATTGATTAGAACTATGAAAACTGAGAAGGAGGAGTAAATTGAAGGAAATTCAGGACTTAAAGCCCACACAGGCGGACCCATTCTTCTTTTTGCCTGAGAATATTATTACAAACCTTGAAAGGTTGGAGAAGTTAGCGGAAAAGCATCCGGTCAATATATTGGTTACCGGGAAGCAGGGGTGTGGGAAATCAAGTTTAGTAAGACAGTTTGCTGCTCGTCATCATCGTCCTCTGGCGGTATTTCAGATAGGGCTTCTTTCTGAGCCGGGGCAGCTGTTTGGCGAGCAAAGGATCAAAGAAGGTGAGACCTTTTACAAAGAATTTCTATTTCCCGAAGCTATTTCCACTCCTGAATGCGTGGTACATTTAGAGGAAATTAATCGCCCTGAGCATCCTAAAGCCCTAAATGAACTTTATTCTGTTCTGTCAGAGGACAGACGTATTTGGGTAGACGAACTGGGACTGGTCAAGGTAGCGGAAAAGGTTATCTTCTTTGCCACTCTTAATGAGGGGCCAGAGTTCTCTGGAGTGGACTTTGTGGATGCTGCTCTGCGAGATAGGTTTTATACCATTCGGCTGGATTATTTACCTAAAGCTGTAGAACAGGAGCTCCTGGTGTGCAAGGCTGGGATCAGCGAGGACCAAGCAGAAAGCATTGTAGAAACCGTCTGTTCCTTGCGAGCCAATTATCAGCAACCAGTGACTGTATCTACCAGGCATAGTTTGATGATAGCAGAATTGGTAGCTTTGGGAGCTACTTTGAGAGATGCCTTTGTCTATACTCTAGAGATTAGCAAGGACGTGCTGGAGTCAGGCTTATTGGCTCTTCACTTTGGGAGTGAAGGGATTGAGGGTGACAACGAGGAATATAAGTTATTCTGATTATTAGTAAAGGGACAAGCTTCACTCCACTGCTTGCTGTAACAGCTTTGAGTAGTTCTTTACCTGTACTTGATACTCAATGCCGTGTTCTGCTTTCTTGGTGATTATATCGCCCCCGTAATCCTCTCTACTCAATCCACATGGTCTTGAGGGACAGGGATGGCCTCTTCACGGAAAGCAAAGGGTTGCCTAGGAAGCCCATAGTTGCTCAGCAAAAGCAACAAAACACTAAACCAAAGAGGAAATATGTCCCTCCTCCGAATCATCTCTGGAGAAGATACAGCCTCCAAACTCAACGCACCCGCCAAGCATTATCTACGTGAGGTCACCAGGGGACATTTCTAAAGAGTTTTGACACCTCCGGCACACGCTATAGAGAAAAAGCGGGGGCTGTGGTAAACTAAACAAGTTTATTCAGTTAGGAGGTCTTTTTATGGCCGGCAATTGCAGCAAATTACAAGTTGAGTGTTTTTGTGGTTTTTCCCGCATGATTACCTCTTTCTGTGTCCTGATGCCTGAGTGATTGGCTCGCTTGTGGTCAAGCGGGGCTAGTTTATCGGCATTTTCTTTTGACGGCCGTTAAAAAAAGTTTGCAAGTCTTTTCGTTTGTTCGATTTTCCGCGTCTGCCAGTTTCGCTTTTGTTGTTTCATCGGTCCCAATTTGTAAGTTTGCGGCTTTTTGCTTGAGATTAGCGGAAGGAACCTGCGTTTATGGCTCAAAAGTATATTTTGTTCTGGTATGTAAAGGAGGAGGGCAGGAATGATGTTGCAGAGTATGAATAAAATTAACGGAGATAATTTACCCGAATATAAACAACAGCAGTGGGATGATTGGCGGTGGCAGGTGGCGCATATTATCCGTGATGTGGAGATGGTGGAGCGTCTCTTGGGGGTTCAGTTCGCACAATCACACCGGCAGGAATTGCAGGAGACGATTGAGCGGTTTCCCATGCGCGTCACGCCTTATTATCTTTCGCTTGTTGATACTGACGACTACAGGAATGACCCGGTATTTATCCAGGCTGTTCCGAACCGGGCGGAATTAATAGTGGGTCCCCATGATCTAGTAGACCCTCTGTCGGAAGACGCTGATAGTCCTGCTCCAGGTATTATCCATCGCTATCCGGATAGAGTGTTATTTCATGTGTCGAATTTATGCGCTATGTACTGCCGACACTGTACGCGGAAACGTAAAGTTGGCGACGTGGATCAAATACCCAGCGTTGAAGAATTGCAGGAAGGCATTAATTACATCCGCAAAACGCCTGTGGTGCGCGATGTGCTTTTATCTGGCGGTGATCCATTCATGTTGTCTGATGATTTGCTTGATTGGCTGTTGTCCGAATTACATGCTATTCCTCATGTGGAGATGATACGTATTGGCACGCGTGTGCCTGTGGTTCTACCTCAGCGCATTACCAGGAACCTCGTGGCTATTTTGAAGAAGTATCACCCGTTATGGATTAACACGCAATTTAATCATCCCCGCGAAGTCACAGCTACGGCAAGTAGTAAGCTTGCTATGCTGGCGGATGCGGGTATTCCGTTGGGGAATCAATCGGTATTACTGGCGGGAGTGAATGATTGTCCACGCATAATGAAAGCTTTAGTTCATAAGCTAGTACGAAACCGTGTACGCCCGTATTATCTCTACCAGTGTGATTTGTCTGAAGGGCTGACTCATTTTCGCACATCTGTAGGGAAAGGGGTGGAAATAATTGAGAGCCTGATCGGGCATACCAGTGGTTTGGCGGTGCCGACCTATGTTATAGATGCGCCGGGCGGCGGGGGCAAAATCCCGATTATGCCGCATTATCTTATTTCCTGGTCCAATGACAAGGTGATTCTGCGAAATTATGAGGGAGTGATAACCACTTATTATGAGCCGGAGGCGTATAAGCCGGTGCGTTGTGACCAGAATTGTGAGACTTGTCGCCTTTCTCTGCGTCTTGGCAGTGCCGAGGAGACAAAAACAATAGGTATTGCCCAGCTTCTTGCTGATTATGAGGAGAACAGCACTTTAATTCCGGAGAATAATGAGCGAGTGGGAAGACGTGAAACTTGATTGATCAGGTCTTAAAGATCGGTGCATCGAAAATTCAACATGGCAAAAACAGTGACCGCATTTACTTGATGCACCTTGCACAGGAGGAGACGGATTTTCTGCTCGGTCAGCTTGATGAAATAGCTGCCCGTGAAGGATATAGCAAAATATTTGCCAGGGTGCCTTTTTCTTGCCGAGAAGCTTTTTTGCGGAGTGGATATCAGGAGGAAGCGGTGGTGCCCGCCTTGTTTTTGGGGAAAGAGGATGGGTGTTTTATGAGCAGGTTTCTGGATAGCAGTCGGGCGGTGGAGTCGGATGGTGAACGAATTGCGGATGTGCTGGCCCATGCTCCTGCCAGAGGGGGGAAGCAGGTTATTGACGACTTGCCTGGAGAATATTGCCTGCGGCAGTGCGTTCTTGATGACGCAGGGGAAATGGCCTCCCTGTACGGCTCGGTTTTTTCTTCCTATCCTTTTGCAATTGACGAAGCGGGATATATCGGCGAGACGATGAGGGAAAACGCCGCGTATTTTGGAGTATGGCAGGGAACAGAGTTGGTTGCCGTGGCCTCCGCCGAGCAGTATATTGACGAAGGGTTCGTGGAAATGACTGACTTTGCCACGCATGTTCCACACAGGAACAAAGGTCTGGCGACAGCTTTATTGACCGAGATGGAACGAGTCATGCGACAGCGGGGATTTATGGTGTGCTATACCATAGCGGAGGCTGTTTCGTATGGCATGAATATTACCTTTGCAAGGAGAGGCTTTCATTTTGCGGGTACTCTTGTGAACAATACCCAGCTTCATGGTCGAATTACAAGCATGAACGTGTGGTATAAGGACATGCGGTATATCAATGGAAAAGAGTCTTTGCTGTGACTGTTTTGTCCTTGCCTCCGTATAAAGTGTGGTATTATTTAACCCGGTATGAAAATATAACCGCTATGTTTGTAAAGCAAGCAAGGAAAAAAGAACAGAACTGACGATGAATTTTTCAATACATTCTTCTTTAGACAAAAACAGCAAAAGCCCGGGCGATTTTATCGCTTCTATATCCTTCGACTGGCGGCTGTATCACCATGATATCCGGGGAAGCATTGTCCATGTCAGGATGCTGGCCAGGCAGAGGTTGATAGCTGATAGCGACGCAGAGGCTATTATTGCTGGACTTGAGTCTATACGTGATGAAATTGAGCGGGGAGAGTTTTTGTTTAAGAGTGAGCTTGAAGATATTCATATGAACATTGAGGCTCGATTGTTCGAGAAGGTGGGAGAAGTTGCGGGCAAGCTGCATACTGCTCGTTCTAGAAACGATCAGGTAGCTCTGGATATGCGTCTTTATGTTAAGGAGACGATTCTCGAAACCACGAACAAAATAGACGATTTTCAGGCCGTTCTTGTGGGTCTAGCTGGCAGGAACAAGAAAGTGGTGATGCCGGGGTATACTCATCTTCAGCAAGCACAACCTGTCCTCCTGGCACATCATTTACTGGCTTATTTCGAGATGTTTCAGAGGGACAGAGAAAGGCTTCAAGATTGTTTGAAGCGTACAAATGTATTGCCTCTTGGTAGTGGGGCGCTTGCCGGTGTTCCTTATCCTGTGGATCGTGAATTTGTGGCCAGAGAGTTGGGGTTTAGCAAAGTGAGCGCTAATAGTCTGGATGCAGTTTCCGACAGGGACTTTGTCATAGAGTATGAGGCGGCAATTGCCGTCACTATGATGCATCTCTCACGCCTGGCAGAGGAAGTTGTTTTATGGTCGTCAGCGGAATTTGGTTTCCTGAGTATTGGCGAAGAATATACTTCGGGTAGCAGTATCATGCCGCAAAAGAAGAATCCTGATGTAGCTGAACTTGCCCGGGGAAAGACTGGAAGGGTGTATGGCAACCTTATGGGCATTCTAACTGTTATGAAGTCTTTACCCCTGGCTTATAATCGGGACATGCAGGAGGACAAAGAGGGTCTTTTTGACAGTATTGACACGTTGCATGCTGTCCTGAAGGCGTTCACAGGAATGATGCCTACGATAAAATTCGATGCGATTCGCATACGGAATTCTATAAACAAAGATTATGTTCTGGCCACTGACCTGGCCGATTACCTGGTATGGAAGGGTGTGCCTTTCAGGGAGGCGCACGGAATAATAGCCAGGCTCAGCGAACATACTATTAGTAAAGGACTGAGTTTCTCACAGCTTTCTCTGGGCGAATATCGTAATTTCTCTCCTGTTATAGAAGAAGATGTCTATAGGATTACCCTGGAATCTTCTATTGCTAGTCGTGATGTTATTGGCGGTACCGCCCTGCGACAGGTGAATATAGCGTTAACGAAAGCCAGAAAACTTCTAAAAAGGAGAAACTATGCCAAATAGTCAGGTCAAGATAGCTCCCTCCATCCTGAGTGCCGATTTTGCCTGTCTTGGCGAGCAGATAGCGGAGGTAGAAAAAGCTGGCGCCGAATATATTCACATAGACGTAATGGACGGGCATTTTGTGCCCAGTATTACTATTGGAATCCCGGTCGTGGTCTCTTTGCGTTCCTGTACGAAATTGCCTTTCGATGTGCATTTGATGATAGAACAGCCTGAAAAGTACATTTCGCAGTTTATAGATGCCGGGGCTGATATTATTACCGTGCATGTGGAGGCTTGCAAACATCTTCACCGTGTGATTACGGTGATTAAAGAGCGGGGAGTAAAGGCTGGTGTATCGCTGAATCCAGCCACTCCTCCAGCGGCACTGGGAGAGATCCTCCCTTACGTTGACCTGGTTCTGGTGATGACTGTCAACCCGGGCTTCGGCGGCCAGACTTTTATTCCCGGGATGCTTCCCAAGATAGCTTGCTTGCGCCGGATGATTGATGGTCAGGAAAGAAAGATTGAGCTTGAAGTTGACGGTGGGGTCACAGCTGATAATGCCCCGGATATAGTTAAAGCTGGAGCAGACATTCTGGTGGCCGGGTCAGCAATATTTGGAGACGAGGGGGGGGCGAGAGTGGCCTTGAAGAAACTCAGAGGGTCACTGTTTTAGTGGCTTTTGTTTTATGCTGGCTGCGCAAACACCTGGTGCATAGTTTGACGCGTTTGCTCTGGCCATTCACAACGATCGTTGACGGATGTATGTTGGGCAGCCAGCGACGTCGGGTGTGCCTTTTGGAGTGACTGACTTTGTTTCCGAATGTAGCTATTTTATTACAGAGAGCGCATTTCATGAACAGTGTTTACTCCTTCCTCTGAACAGAATTATATTACAGAATTTGATATAAATGCCAAAGTATGTAATAAAGTAACACAATTATTGATATCAGGCAAAGTGCCTGTATATTTTAAGCGGTATTGTAGCTGAGGCAGAGCAGAGGAGTGAGATCTGCTCTTTTTGGAAAACGATGTTAGTATAAATGATGCTGTCAGGAGAAAGAATGTTAGTTGATAGAAGTGATGGTGAAACGTTGCGCGGGATGTTTGCGGCAGGAACTGGATGGTTGGAAAGAAATGTTCATGATATAAACGCTATAAATGTTTTCCCGGTTCCTGATGGCGACACGGGCACGAATATGCTGCATACCATGCGTTCTGCTATGGCAGAGGCTTCCAAGGTGGAAAATGATGACGCTTCTCTGGTAGCGCGATCCATGGCCAGAGGGGCGTTGCTGGGCGCCCGTGGAAATTCAGGAGTAATTCTATCCCAATTCTGGCGTGGATTATCCGGCGGATTGGGAGAGGGAAAGGCGTTCACGGGGAGGGATTTTGCTTATTCCCTGGCAATGGCTTCCGACGCCGCTTATGCAGGTGTCATTTCTCCTGTCGAGGGAACTATTCTGACTGTGCTCCGGGATATGGCCAGTGCTGCCGAAGCGGTCGTGAAAAGCGGGAAAGAGAGTTTGCTTCACGTTCTTGAGAGAGTGGTAGAGGCGGCAAAGAGTTCAGTGGACAGAACACCTACCCTGCTGCCAGCGTTGCGGGAAGCAGGTGTGGTGGATGCCGGAGGGCAAGGCATGTATGTTTTATTAAGTGGAGCTCTCCGTTTCTTGAAAAAAGGAAAGAAGGAGCAAGAAGAAGATTTCTATCTGAGTGTTTCTGCCTCATCGCGTCTCCAGGATAAGGGGGAAGCGGATAAGGTGGAGGATTGGGCGTGTGAATCAGAAGAAGTGGGCATTGTGCTGGCTCAGAAAAAGCAGGAGAAAAAGGATGTCTCTGTGGTAGCGGTTGCGGTAGGAGAGGGACTGGCCGGGGTATTCGAGGGATTGGGAGTAGATAAGATCGTTCTTGGCGGGCAGACTATGAATCCCAGCGTTCGGGAGTTGCTGAATGCCGTAGAAGCGGTGTCTGCTCCAAAGGTCATTCTTTTGCCCAATAATAAGAATATCGTTCTCGCCGCGTCTCAAGCTTCATCTTTGTCCGATAAAGAGGTAAAAGTGGTGCCCTCCTTTAATTTTCCTCAAGGGATAGCAGCTCTTCTCGCTTTTAATCATGAACTGGGGTTGGAGGAGAATGCTGATGTTATGGCGGAAGCATTGCAGGAGGTGAGGGTGTTGGAGATAACCAGGGCTGTGCGTAGCGCTTGCATTAACGGAGAGAAGATAAAAAAGGGGCAACACATTGCCATGCTGGACGGCGAAGACATGGTGGCCTGCGGCGACAACTCTTTACGGGTTATCCTGGAGGCGCTGGCGAAGATTGGGGTTGACGATGTGGAGGTGATGACTTTTTATTATGGTTGCGATAGACCAAAGTCCGATTTTGATAGCCTGGTAAAGGCAGTCAAGGACAGCTATCCGGTACAGGTAGAAATGGTTTATGGGGGACAACCTCATTATGATTATATTATTGCGCTGGAGTGATTCTGGATGTATGCGCCTGTCAGGGTGCGTTGAAGGAATTTGTGGTGGCGATGTGTGTGGTGGGCGGTATTTTTCGGTAGGAAATTGTCACTCCGGCCGTGTTTTCGGGGAAGCATTTCTTGAAAAGAAGTGAAGCGCTGACTTCATCCATAACTGTCATCAAAGGCATCACAGCCCGAACGGTCGACAAGTTTGCCCGACTGGGCGTCAAAACCGTGCGTGATTTACTCTACTTTGTTCCCTCGCGTTACATTGATTATAGCCAGCAGAAGCTTGTTGCTCAGGTTGAGAGCGATAAAGAACAAACTGTGATAGTAGCGGTCTGGCAGTCCAGGATAGTTAACCTCGGGGGACGGCGGGGCACAGAGGTTATCGTCGGAGATAAAACGGGAAACATGAGAGCGGTCTGGTTTAATCAGCCTTATCTGGCCGGGAAGTTTCGAGTTAATGACAGGATAGTGCTTAGCGGTAGAGTGAATGTTTTCAGAGGGCAGAAAGTGTTTGAATCTCCAGAATGGGAATTGATCGGAAAAGGGGAATTGATTCATACTGCTCGTCTGGTCCCGGTTTATCCTTTGACACAGGGATTGTATCTCAGGCGAGTCAGGAACTGGGCAAAAGAGGTTGTTGACGGCTGGGCGTGGCAATTGGAAGAAATCTTGCCTGCCGAGGTGAAGTCTCGTCACTGGTTGTTGAGCCTGCCCGAGGCTATCGCCCAGGTTCATTTTCCCGATAACCAGCAAAAGGCGAACCAGGCGAGAGAGCGGTTGGCCTTTGATGAGCTCTTTATTTTTCAGCTAGGAATGTTACTCCGGAAGCGGGATTTTCAGGAAGAACGATGGAATAGTGCTTTGAGGGTAGACCGGAAAATTATTGAGAAGTTTATGAGTTGCTTGCCTTTTCAGCTGACGCAGGCTCAGTGTCGCGTGCTGCAGGAAATTCTATCTGACTTAGGTGACACAAAACCCATGTTACGGCTTTTGCAAGGAGAAGTAGGCAGTGGAAAAACTGTGATCGCTGCTCTATCTTTGCTGCTTGCTGTGGCAGACGGTTATCAGGGAGCTTTAATGGCGCCGACTGAGGTTCTGGCAGAGCAGCATTTCGGCAGTATTTGCAGCTTTTTATCTCCTGGGGCCAGGCGTAGCGCTTGCTCCGAGGACGATAATGGAGCTATTATATCGTACGAAGGGTTTCTGTCACGTCCCGTTACTGTAGCGCTCCTTGTCGGGGGTGGCAGTGTTAAGCAGAAAGAGTATTTGTGCGATAAGATTCGGCGGGGAGAGGTTGATATCATTATTGGTACCCATGCCTTAATTCAGAAAAGAGTGGAGTTTTCCCGTCTGGGATTGGTGGTGATAGACGAGCAGCATCGTTTTGGGGTAATGCAGCGTTCCGCTTTGCGGCAGAAAGGCTTTAATCCACACATGCTGATGATGACCGCTACCCCCATTCCCCGCACAATGGCGCTAACTCTTTATGGGGATATGGATATTTCAGTCATTGACGAATTGCCCCCAGGGCGGCAGACAGTCAGGACCAAGTGGCTTAAACCTGAATACAGGGAGAAAATTTATGATTTTATTCGTCATAAGGTTGAAAATGGAGGGCAATCGTTTATTATTTATCCTTTAATTGAAGAATCTGAAGTTCTTGAAGCCAGGGCTGCCGTGGCGGAGTACGAGCAGCTCTCGCAGAAAGTTTTCCCGGAATTCAGGCTGGGCTTGCTCCACGGGCGCATGCCTGCCGCGGATAAAGAAATGGTGATGCGCAGCTTTCGAGATGGGGAGATTGACATTCTGGTATCGACTTCAGTAGTGGAGGTTGGTATTGATGTGCCTGCTGCTACCGTGATGCTGGTGGAGGGGGCCGACCGCTTTGGCTTGTCCCAACTGCATCAGCTTCGGGGGCGTGTAGGTCGGGGCAAAGAGCAGAGTTTTTGCATACTTGTTCCAGAGAGTTTTTCAATTGAAGTGAGACGGAGGCTGGCGTTGCTGGAAAAAGTGCATGATGGTTTTTTCCTGGCCGAGGAAGATTTGAAACTAAGAGGCCCGGGTGATTTTTTTGGCGTTCAGCAGAGCGGGTTGCTCGATTTTCGGGTGGCCAGGTTGTCCGATTTTTCTTTAATAGAGAGGACCAGGAAGGAAGCGATAGCTTTATTGAGCACTGATGCCGGTTTAGAAAGAGAAGAACATGCCGTTTTGCGAAAGCGGGTGGAACAGTTATGGGCTGGAGAGACTGATTGGAGTTGAGGTCTGAGTATGCTTAAGGAGAAATTGGAGAGATGCCTGTGCCAGGCAGTACAGGAAGCCCAAAAGAAGGGGGAATTGCCGCCGGTGACGATGGCGCAGGTGAGTGTAGAGCGCACACAGAATTCCAAGCACGGAGATTTTGCTTCTAATTTGCCCATGAAACTGGCACGTTCAATGCAAACATCCCCTTTGCTGATAGCCGAACAGATCCTCGAGCACTTGCCTCGTCTTCCCGAAATAGCCGATGTTATTGTTGCTCCTCCTGGTTTTGTCAATTTTGTTTTGAGGAAGGAGTGGCTTGCTCGACAGGTGAATAACATCCTGTCTGCCAGAGAAACTTATGGCGATTCAGTGCTGGACGAAGAATGCCGCATACAGTTCGAGTTTGTCAGCGTTAATCCTACAGGGCCTCTTCATGTAGGCCATGGTCGAGGTGCCGTGCTGGGGAGCACCCTGGCCAATGTCTTCAAGTCTGCCGGGTATTCTGTGGAGAGAGAATATTATATCAATGATGTCGGCAGCCAGATAACCAACTTGGGTGGTTCTCTCTATACGCGTTACCTGCAGTGTCTGGGCAAGGAGGCGAGCTTGCCGGCGGATGCTTATATGGGAGATTATGTTATCGATATAGCCAGAGAGATTGTTGATGAATATGGCGAAAAATTTCTTGTACTATCTTCTGACGAAGCAAGTGCGGAACTGGGAAGGATAGGGGTTTGCAGGCTTCTCAAGGTAATTGAAAAAGAGCTTGCCCTATTACGTGTTGATTTTGACAGTTGGTTTAGAGAAAAGAGCCTTTATGAGACTGGACAGTACCAGTATGTTATGGACTTGCTGCGTGACAGAGGCTATGTACAGGAGAGAGAGGGCGCTGTGTGGTTTGAAACCACGGCGCTGGGTGACGAAAAAGATAATGTGCTGGTGCGCGGCGACGGTTTGCCCACTTATTTTGCCTCTGACATTGCTTATCATTACAACAAGTTTCTGGTGAGGAAATTTGACAGGGTAGTGGACATCTGGGGAGCCGACCATCAGGGCCACATCCTCAGAATGCAGGCTGCGTTACGCGCCCTGGGAATAGAGCCTGAACGATTTACGGTAATGATTTGCCAGATGGTCTCTTTGCGGCGGGGAGAAGAAGTGGTAAAGGCGTCCAAGCGCAGTGGCAACATCATTGCTCTAAAGGAGGTAATAGACGAAGTCGGGGTGGATGCCTGCCGTTTCCATTTTCTCTCTCGTTCGGCTGACAGCCAGATGGATTTTGACCTGGAGCTGGCCAAGAAACAATCTGATGAGAACCCTGTTTATTATGTTCAGTACGCCCATGCGCGCATTGCCAGTATTCTGCGCATCGCTCTTGAGCGCGAGATAGATTACAGCGGGGGGGATGTCTCTTTACTTGTTGCGGAGCCTGAGCTATCCTTGATTCGCCAGTTGATCTTGTTCCCCGAGGTGAGAGATACGGTGATAGCTACGCTGGAACCACAATATTTACCTTATTATGCCCGGGACCTGGCGACAAGCTTCCACAGCTTCTATAAGCAGTGTCGTGTTATTTCGGATGACGAAGAATTGAGCCGTGCCCGGCTTAAACTGATTGAAGCAAGCGGGATTGTCCTGGCCAGAGTGCTCGGGATGATGGGGATCACGGCTCCTGAAAGGATGTAGGTTTATTGATGAAAAAGCGTGTTTTTTCCGGAACTCGGCCTACGGGCAGACAGCACATTGGCAATTATCTGGGAGCCATACAGAATTATGTTTCTCTTCAAGACGAGTATGAATGTGTGTATTGTATCGTGGATATTCACGCTCTTACCACTCTTGAAAACACGGATAACTTGCGGAGCGATATTTATGATATGGCGCTTGACTGGCTGGCGGCCGGCATAGACCCGGAAAAGAGCATTCTCTTTGTGCAGTCGCATGTTCCTCAGGTGGAGGAGCTCCATTCTTTCTTCAGTATGTTAACGCCTCTGAGCTGGCTTTTGCGCGTGCCCACCTTCAAGGAGAAAGCGAAAGTACAACCGCATAATGTCAATTATGGATTGGTGGGCTACCCTGTTCTGATGACTGCAGATATAGCTTTGTATAAGGGGGAAGTTGTGCCTGTAGGGGAAGACCAGCTTCCACATCTGGAACTGGCCCGTGAAATAGTGCGGCGGTTTAACACGCTTTATGGGAAGGTGTTTCCGGAACCACAGGCAAAGCTTACGTCGTTTCCCATGGTTGCGGGGTTGGATGGTGAACACAAAATGAGCAAGAGTTATGATAATCAGATTGAAATATCTGCCACCCCTGAGCAGGTTGTGTCCAGAGTCATGACTGCGGTTACAGATCCTTCCCGGCGTTATCGTTCCGATCCGGGGCATCCGGAGATATGCAATGTGTTTAAATTACACCGGTTTTTCAGCCCTGAAAAAATAGAGGAGATTGCGGTTGAATGTCGCCAGGCCGGCATTGGTTGTGTCGATTGCAAACGCATGCTGGCTGCCAGTATCAATGCTAAATTTGCGCCTTTCCGTGAAGAAAGGGCTGTTCTGGCTGCTAATCCGCGTTATGTGACTGAGGTTCTTGCTGCCGGGGCGGAAAGGGCGGAAATTATCGCCAGGGAAACTATACAGGAAGTTAAAGAGGCAATGAATCTTCCCCGGCGGGTGTATTTGGACGAAGCAGGACATACCGATGCCTGATGCTTTACTGGCTCAAGGTGGCAGATTCCCCCTGCAAATCGCCTCCTCGACGTAAAGAATGGCCTTTCCTGAGGGCGTGCTTTTGCTGCGATCAGGGTTGTGACTATTTTTGCTCCGGTTCGGGTTTGTGCATCAATCGAGAGTAATAAGCAGAAGAAAGATAGAGGGCTGCCAGCGGATTGTGCCCCAGCACCCTGTCCTTTGCCGCCAGGACGGTTATCGGCACCCGGCAATATTTTATAAAGAGGGAATCGTGCCCCACACAAAGCCCCAGCAGTATAGCCAGGTCCACTTTTTCAGAGTTGATGATTTCTGCCTGGGCGATGGGATTACACATTGACTCGTAGTTTTCCTGGCCGTGGATTTTCTGTTCTGGCTTTATGCCCAGCCTCTCTTTGGCGACCGCACCTGCTTTACAACAGACCGATACGACTTCGAATCCGTGAACTTCCAGCATCTTATCCAGAAGCTTGGCTTCGTT
>JAUWOK010000044.1 GCA_030612165.1 Dehalococcoidia bacterium | reverse complement strand
TGCCCTGGTTGAGAAAGCCTGCCAGTTTGCTGAGCAGGCGCATCGGGAGCAACAGCGCCTCTCAGGGGAGCCTTATATTGAACATCCTTTGCAGGTTGCCGTAATCCTGGCGGACCTGCGGCTCGATGCCGAAGTTATTGCGGCGGGGCTGCTGCATGACGTTTCCGAGGATTGCGGGATATCCCTGGAGGAAATTGCGAGCGGATTCTCGCCTGAAATAGCCAAGCTGGTTGACGGCGTAACAAAGCTGGAGCAGGCGATGAAACCGGTGCAAGAGGGGATCGTGGACGGAGAGCGCGCTGCTAATTTGCGCAAGATGCTCCTGGCAATGGTAGATGACCTGCGGGTGATTTTTATCAAGCTGGCAGACAGGCTGCATAACATGCGTACTCTGGGAGCATTGCCTTTGTACAAGCGCCGCCTTATCGCCCGGGAAACACTGGAGGTGTATGCGCCTCTGGCTCACCGTCTGGGCATCTGGAGCGCCAAGTGGCAGCTTGAAGACCTGTCCTTTCGCTATCTGGAGCCCCAGGAATACCGCAGGATTGCTCATCTGGTGAATACCAAGAGGGGACAGCGGGAGAAATTCATAGAGGAGGCCACGCAGGCTCTCGCCCGGGAAATAAGCGAAGCAGACATAGAAGCGGAAGTTGTGGGCAGGCCGAAACATATTTATAGCATTCATCAGAAGATGGGGAGATATGCGGCGCAGGGGAAGGATTTCAACAGAATTCACGATCTTTTTGCCCTGCGTGTGCTGGTGCACTCAATATCGGATTGCTACAAGGCGCTGGGAGTGGTGCACAATCTCTGGCATCCCATTCCCGACGAGTTCGATGATTACATTGCCACCCCTAAAGATAACGGCTATCGTTCGCTGCATACCACGGTTATCTGCCAGGGGACCACCCCCCTGGAAGTGCAGATTCGCACGTATGAAATGCATCGTGTAAATCAGCATGGAGTGGCTGCGCACTGGGGTTATAAAGAAGGGGACAAGAAAGGAAAGAAGCTTGAAGCTGAAGTCGCCTGGCTCCAGCAGATTGCAGAATGGCAGCAGGATCTCAGCGGAGAAGAATTTCTCGAGTCCGTGAAGAGCGATATTCTGGCGGACAGAGTGTTTGTTTATACGCCTAAAGGAGATATTAAGGAGCTATCCAGGGGAGCAACGCCACTGGATTTTGCCTTCCGCGTCCATACGGAACTGGGATATCATTGTATCGGTGCGAAGGTGAACGGGAGACTGGTGCCATTAAACTACCAGCTCGGCAATGGAGAGGTGGTGGAGATAATCGCCTCCAAAGGAAGAGGCAGGGGACCCAGCCTGGACTGGCTGAATCCTGCCCTGGGTTATATCAGGACGGCCCAGGCTAAACAAAGAGTGAAGCAATGGTTCAGGAGGCTTGAGAGAGATCAGAACCTGGAGAGTGGCAAGCAGCTGCTGGAGAAGGAATTCAAGAGGCTGGGTGGCAAAGAGGTCACTGCGGAGGAGATAGCCAGGGCAGTCAATTATAGCGACGTGGATGATTTTCTGGTCGCTCTTGGCTCCGGTATCATCAGCATTCCGCAGATAGAATTTAAACTGAGCAGCAGACATGAGCCCAGCCCCCGTGCTCCCCAGCGCAGGATTAGCCCGGCCAGCATTAAAGTGCTGGGGGTGGGAGATTTGCTCACCCGCCTGGCGAACTGTTGCCATCCCCTTCCCGGGGATGAAATCATCGGCTATATTACACAGGGTCGCGGTATTACCGTGCATCGTGTGGATTGCCCCAATATTGTGAATGAGGATGAAAAAGAGCGGCTGATTGCCGTGACATGGGGGGAGATGGAGCAGACTTATCCTGTTACTATTAAAATTGAGGCGTGGGACAGAGTTGGTTTGCTGCGGGATATCAGCGTGATCATCGCCGACGCAGGAGTAAATGTTGTAGAGGCCGGTGTAGAGGAGAGGAAAGACAATGCCAGCTCCCTGTATTTTACCATGGAGGTAAGAGACACTTTACAGTTGACTAAAGTTATCTCCAAGATATATTCTGTATGGAACGTGGTGAACATAACAAGGAAGGGGGACAAAGAGTGACAGGAACAAGTTCGTTAAACAAGGCAGCCCGAGGGGAAGGGAGGAAGGGATTGCGTAACCGTATGGACAGGGGGCGCATCAAAACACGGATGACCGCGGCGGGCAAGGCTATTAACAAAGGGGAGAAAGAAGAAGCTTTGCAGGCAGCGCAGGAGGCTGTCAAATGCCTGGACAAAATGGTGAACAAGGGTGTTTTCCATCGCAACAAGGGGGCGAGGCTGAAATCTCGCTTGCTACATAAGTTGAATTCCAAAGTTTGAAGGGCACGGGATGTTGGTTGCCAGAGAGCTTTCTACAAAGCAGGCTTGTATCATCCGCTTTATCCGGGCGTTCTTGTCCGAGCAGGGGTATCCACCCAGCATCAGGGATATTGCCAGAGGATGTTGCATAAGTTCTACCTCGGTTGTGGTTTATAACCTGAATAAGCTGGAGGAGAGAGGATATATTCGCCGTCACGGTGATGTCTCGCGGGGGATTGCGCTTTCGAGCGCCAGGAGAGACAAGAGCCGTACGGTCTCGGTGCCGATAAGAGGGGAGATTGCCGCCGGTGCGCCCATCTCGGTGCCCGATTCGGAAAATTCGGCTGTCTTTATTGGCGAAAGGACGGACGTGTCGGCAGACATGCTGCGAGGCAGGGAGGGTGTCTATGCCCTGCGGGTAAAGGGTGATTCCATGACGGATGCCCTGATAAAGGACGGAGATATTGTTTTGATGCAATATACGAACGTTGCGGAGGCAGGGGAGATGGTGGCGGTCTGGCTCAGGAAAGAGGGGGAAGTTACGCTGAAAAGGTTTTTCCCCGAAGAGAAAACGGTACGGCTGGAGCCGGCAAATCGACAGATGCGTCCTATATATACCGCCGCGGATAATGTAGAAATCCAGGGCAGAGTAATAGGCGTTATTCGCTATACGCCCTGATGAAGAGCCAGTAAAGCAGTTTTAATCGAGGCGTTTCTTCAACATAACGGAGGCTGTTTTGGGGTGGGGAGGGGTTACCTGTCGGGCGTGAGCAGAGTGTACCAGTGAGCGTAAGCCGGGTTTTTCCCTGTAATTATCGGAAAGAAGAGTTTTTGCAGTTCTGTGGTTGTCTGTCCGATCTTGCCCGTGCCCACCGGGCGATGGTCCACTTTCAGGACCGGCGTGATGTGAGCGGCTGTGCCTGTGAGGAAACATTCGTCGGCTGTGTAAAGCTCACTGCGGTCTACCGACCTTTCCAGCGTGTCCATTCCCAGCTCGTTGCGCGCCAGGGTGATTATCGTGTCCCTGGTAATTCCCAGGAGAATGTTATCTGAAGAGGGTGGGGTAATCAGCGTATGGTTTTTAACGATAAAGATGTTTTCTCCGCTGCCTTCGGAGACATGCCCGTCATGGCTTAATAAGATCGCTTCGTCGAAACCGTTTTCCCATGCTTCGGTTTTGGCCAGGGCGCTGTTGATGTAAATGCCGCTGATTTTGCCCCGGGCCGGGATCATGGTGTCGTCCACTCGCCGCCAGGATGAAGTGCAGCAGTGGATTCCTCCGTCGGTATCAAGATAGGCGGGCAAAGTGGTAACGATGATCAGGAAGTCATCTTTAAGGTCATGGAGTCGAACACCCACCGTCTCGGAGCTCTTATATGCCAGGGGGCGGATGTAGATATCCTCTGCGTAGCCGCTGTGCCGCACGGTTTCTGCGGTCAGGCGGCACAAATCTTCCAGCGAGTAAGGCAGGGAAATCTTCAAGATGCGGCAGCTATCGAGCAGACGCTGGTAGTGTTCTTCCACTCTGAACAGGCAAAATCTCTGCGCGGCGTCGTCCCAGTTGCCGCGAATACCCTCAAAACAAGCTGTGCCGTAATGGAAGGCGTGTGTCAAAATGCCGATTTTAGCTTGCTCGATCGGCATGAACTGTTTTTTAAAAAAGGCATAATCCGGCATCGTTTCTGTACCCCTTTTCCTTAAGGCAACAATATGGGCAATATTATACTTGTTTTACTGCCGCTCGGGCAAGAGAAGAAAGTTGGGTGGTGTATCATTTAATTCAGATAGGCGGTACCTACTTTTCTAAGTGGCTTAACCACTGTATTAATAGCCGTGTCAGTTATCCAAGCTGTGGCACGAATGGTATTGCCTTCGCATAATACCTTGATGATTTGAGATTGGCGGTTTATACTTAACTTATTCATATGTTCACCTAATTAAGTTATAGCATTTCGCTTGAGTGTTGCTAAGTATAGATATAAGAAAATTATTATAGCACAGATAATCCTTGACAGTATAAGAAAAAACTGATAATATGGGCAGTGAATTCACCTTCTACGATTATATCGACGCTGACGGAGGCGGAGACAACGTCATAAAGAGTTGGCTTAACGGCGAGGGTGAGTTAGCGAAGGGGCACTTTATGATGATAATAGGCCAGTTGGAAGGTTCTCCGCCGCCACGGTCAGAAGACTCAGTTTGGGGAAAGCCTTATACGAAACGCATGGAGAACAAGAAGGGTGAGAATTGGGAGGGTTTTATAGAGCTTCGCAAAAAGGGAAGCATCCAATATCGCCTAATAGCCAAAATGCAGGGACGCAGTGTCTTTCTAGTAGCGTGCGGGATTCACAAGGGGCAAAATTATAAGACTGACGTCTCGCCCCAAACAGCCTTAAAGAGAGTAGACCAAATGATAAATGACCCTGTGAAGTACAGGAGGGAACATGAGGACAATTAATAAAAGTGAGCAAATATGGGAAAGCCTGCGTGACCTTGAGTTTCGCAAGCAGTTCATTGACGAACATATAAACGTTGGTCTTGCCTTTCAACTTCGGTCGCTTCGGGGCCGACAAAAACTAACTCAAACTAAACTTGCTGAGTTATTGGGTGATAAGAGCAAACAACCCATGCTTTCAGAGTGGGAAAACCCAAACTACGGTAGGTACACATTGAAAACGTTGAAGGATTTGGCAAAGGCCTTTGATGTGGGATTATTAGTTCGCTTTGTTCCTTTCAGCACATTGGTTGATTGGACAATTGGTTTGACTCATGATGTTATTGCACCGCCTAGTTTTAGTGAAGAGCAACATCATGTTACAACAGAGACTTTTGGTGAAATGTCTTCTGTAAAAGACATTTTTGATGATACAAGCAAATTAATCCTTAATGTCTCTGTCAATCCAGATACTGTTGATTATGCTATTGATTCAGATCGATCTGAATCAAAGGAAAAGGAGTTGGTATATGCATAAAGAACTTAAGCAACGTCTTGCAAAGGAATATGGTTACGCTGCAACCAGAATGCAGGAAGTAACGGATCCAGCAAAAAAGATGTTCTATTTCAGCGTTTTTTTTGGAGAGGCGCAGCGTGTGCTTAATTGGGAATGGGACAGAGACCTTGCACTCATCCATATGGTTACCCATCAAGTTTATACGCAAATCAGACCCACGACTCAAACCCCTATACTTGGGGGGCTACTCCCTATTGATGCGACAACTGTTTATGAGAAGCTGACCCAAGTTGCCTCTGACCTGGCGGCCTATTTCGAGAAGACAGAGAATGACGATAGTAGAGAAGAGTTGCGCCAAATATTGGGGCGCTTCGCTGAAATCGCCTACGTCGTTTCAGGGAACGGCAGCTATTTGTACGAAAAAGGGCTTGTTAATCTTTAGTCTTCCAAACTTAAAGTGCAAACCCTCGCTCAAGCATTTCAAATTGACACATTAACGAAAGTTAACGCCAGCCGTCCCTCTTTTTCTCCTGGTATGTCCTGATTTGATGGAGAATCTTCTCTGCTTCCCGATGCGCCGCCCGGGCAAAGTCTTTGCCTGCGGAAGCGTAGAGAACCTGACGGGAGACACTGAACACGGCTTTTTCGCCCAGGCTGTCTGTTCCCTGGAGCACCGCCTCCGCCAGGCCTCCTCCCTGGGCGCCTGTGCCCGGGATGAGCAGGAGCATTTCCGGACACAGGGAGCGCACTCTTTTTAACGCCGCCGGGCAGGTGGCACCGACCACGAGCCCGATGTTACCGGAAGTGTTCCACAGGCTGGCTTTTTGCGCCACGACTTCGTATAAAGAAAGGCCCGAAGCAAGCTGCAGCTCCTGAAAGTCTCCGGCGCCGCTGTTGGAAGTGCGGCACAGGAGAAAAACGCCCCTGTCCTGATAGGCGGCGAAAGGTTCTATCGAATCGTGACCGAGATAGGGATTTACGGTAACGGCGTCAAAAGCGCAGACAGAGAAAAGGGCGTGGGCATAAGCCCTGGCGGTGTTGCCGATATCGCCGCGCTTGGCGTCGCCGATCACAGGAATATCTTCGGGAATATACTCGATAGTTTTTTGCAGCAAAGCCAGGCCGGCGGCGCCCTGCGCTTCGTAGAAAGCCAGGTTGGGCTTGTAAGCGCATACCAGATCGCAGGTGGCATCTATAATTGCCCGGTTAAAGTCCAGCATGTCCGCTACGGGCAGGCGCTCCGGGTCAGGGTCAAGCCCGACGCAGAGCAGGCTCGAGCGCTTTTTGCTGGCCGCAAGCAGCTTGTTGGCAAAAGTTATCCTGTCAGGCAATGCGTGTTGATAATAGCAGAGGATAACTGTAAATTAAAGACAAAAGAAGGATTTGATTGATGGATTACGGCGAAGCTCTGAAATACCTGTTCGGTTTTACCGATTATGAAGCGGTATCGGGAGCGTCTTTTACTAGAGAGGGGTATAGCTTAACCCATGTGGAGGAAGCGCTGCGCTGTCTGGGCAGTCCTCACCTGGCGGCCAGGACGGTGCATATTGCCGGCACCAAGGGCAAAGGCAGCGTGGCGGCAATGGTGGCCAGCGTTCTTTCCGCTGCCGGTTACAGGACGGGGCTGTATACCTCCCCCCACCTCCATTCCCTGCGGGAGCGCATCAGGGTGGAAGGCAGGTTGATTTCGCAGGAGGAGCTGGCTTCTCTGGTATCTGAAACGCAACCCTGCCTGGAGAAAACTGCGGCGGCGGGAGAGTGTGTTCAGCAGCTGTCTTCAAGCCGTCTGACTTTTTTTGAGGTCCTGACTATCCTGGCTTTTGCCTATTTTCAAAAGCGGCAGGTGGAGATTCAGGTGCTGGAGGTGGGCATGGGAGGCAGGCTGGATGCCACTAATGTAGCGCGTCCTCAAGTGTGTGTGATCACCCCTGTCAGCCTGGACCATATGAGCGTTCTGGGCGGCAGCCTGGCGGAAATTGCCAGAGAGAAAGCGGGAATTATCAAGCCCGGCAGCGTGGTGGTGGTGGCACCCCAGGAAAAAGAAGCCGCAGCGGTGATCGCTAAAACCTGCCGCGCAAAGGGGGCGAGGCCGCTATGGGTGGGGAAGGATGTTTCCTGGCAGAGAGAGGGGGGCAGTCCTGCTCACAGCTTTTTCCATCAATCCTTTTTGGTCAGGGGGGAGAGGGCTGATTATGCGCTGGAGATACCGCTTGCGGGCGATTTTCAGAGGGAGAACGCGGCGGTGGCGGTGGCGGCGCTGGAGCAGCTGGCTGCCTCGGGAATTGCCGTTTCTCCGCGGGATATAGTGCAAGGGATGAAGGAGGTTGTCTGGCCGGGACGACTGCAGGTTTTGCGGGAAGAACCTCTGCTCCTGGTGGACGGCGCTCATAATGTGGCTTCGGTTAAGAGACTGGTAGAAGAAATAAAGAACCATTTTCCGCACGAAAGGATATTTCTTGTTTTGGGGATGTCCCGCGATAAGGATATAGTGGGGGTAGCAGAAGAGCTGGCGGCGCTTTCTCCGCGGGTTATCGCTGCCAGGTCAAAACACCCTCGCGCCGCCTTCCCCGAGGTAATCGTCGCGGAGTTTGCCCGCAGAAACATGGCGGCGGAAACCGCCGGCAGCGTTGCACTGGCTTTGCAACGGGCATTGGCGCTGGCCGGCCGCAGAGACATGATCTGTCTGACAGGCTCTCTTTTTGCGGTAGCCGAGGCACTGGAAGAGACCGGGCATGCTCTATCAGATTAGCCCTGGGCAGTAACAGGGAGAACACACGCCTCTTCGGGCAGCATTTTCTCCAGCGCCTGCTGCAGTGCCATAGCATGGCTGCAGGTTCCCCATTGAGAGAAGAAGTCGCAGGAGCACTGCCACTTTCCCTCGCTATAGCTTACCTTGTGGACATTATGCCCCCCGCGAAAATCTGCCGTGAGGCTGGTAAAAGTAACACGCTCCGGTTCCTGGGCATAACGCCTGGCTTTCTCTATTTTACCGATCAAACTTGATCTCAATGGCGCACCCTCCCTCTTTAGCTTTCCTCTTTGCCCGCAGGGATAAGCGGTTCCCTTCCCTGGCGGCGGAGGATATTTTCTCTCTTGAAAGTTTATAACAGGCAGAGGGGAAAGTCTACTCTTCCGGGAGAAGGCGAGGGTAGTTATGTTGCTGTCCAGTGAAAATGTCACCTTAATTGTTCAGTGAATTTGTCACCCCCTATTGATATAGGCTTTAAAAGGTCTGCGCCAGGGATGATTTGGGCCAGGCTTAATGAGCCGACAGCTCTTAGACTGTGGAGCATTCTTGGCAGCATTAACGGGCTTAGCCAGCTCTTCACAACTAGTTTTG
>JAUWOK010000031.1 GCA_030612165.1 Dehalococcoidia bacterium | reverse complement strand
CAGAGGACATTTCTATCGAGTTTTGACAGAATTGAAGGAGAAGGCTTCTGGCTTCTTAATAACGTGTTAAAATAATCGGTTCCTGGAGCTTATCTGTTTACCCTGGATATGGCAGATGGGCAGAGAGACAAAGCGCGCGGGCAGGAAATTTGTTTTTACTATTTCCCTGAGGGGGTAACATTTTTGGGAGATGCATAAGCGAGTTCTGATCACTACCTGCGTGGTGGGTTTTTGCAGTCGTTGCGGCACGGCCATTCTTTTTCCTGTTTTGCCTTATTATGCGCAGGGGATGGGAGCGACACCGGCGGTGATCGGGTTGATTATGGCCGGGTTCGCTGGCGCCGTGGCAGTGGTGACGATTCCTGCTGGTATGCTCTCCGATAGACTAGGCTATCATAAGTTGTTGGTTTTCAGCGTAGCTTTTTCCGTTTTGCCTCCTCTGGTTTGCCTGCTGGCAATTAACCCTGCTCAGCTAGGTGTTGCTTTAGTGTTACAGGGCGTTTCTTGGGCGATGATTTTTCCAACAACCAGTGCACTGGCGACTCACTCGGCACCTGGGCAGCGCACGGGAGAAGCGCTGGGCTGGCAAACCATGATGAACCAACTGGGGTTTGCCATAGGCCCAATTATGGGAGGATTACTCTTAAATCATTATGGATTTCCGGTTGTGTTTTTTGTTTCCGCTGCTATTTCTTTGTTTAGTTTAACTTTTGTCCTTTCCCGTCTGAACACGATTCGGTTGAGCAAAAAGGTTGAAAACGAAAAGAATGTTTCGTGGGGATGGCTTAAAACTGGAGGGGTTGTCGCCGGGTTATTAGCCATTTTCTTTTTGGGTTTAAATCAGCACGCCGTGACAACTTTTGTGCCGTTGTATGTGGAAGGTTTCGATATGGGTGAAACGCAGTCTGGAATCATACTAGCGGTTCTCTTTGCTGGCTCTACTGTTGCCAGGATTCCAGGAGGCAAACTGTCAGATAAAGTGGGGCGCAGGCCAGTGGTATCGCTTGGTTTAGTCTTAGGATGCATTTCTGTAGCGTTGTTGTCCTGCACTGATTTTCTTTTTGGTTTAGCGATTGAAGCTTTTTTTTGTGGAGTGGGATTGGGACTGGTTGTCGTGGCAGGTTATGCCATGGTGGCTGACTTGGGGCCGCCTGGGATGCGGGGGCTGGTCATGGGTGTCAATAGCGCTTGTGCTCATATCAGTATGGCTATAGGGGCTGTGAGCATGGGGATGGTTGCTGAAGCTGCCGGGTATAACATGATGTTTCGTGTTTGTGCCAGCATTCCATTATTGGGGTTGCTTATTTTTCTGGGATTGAGTCGGAATCGTGATACTATTCGGCGGTGAAACCATGGTTTTTCTCTTTGGTGGAGAGTTTAGTAAAATCTCGTAAACATTTCTATTGCGTTTTTGCAAATTTTCCCTGATGATATTTACAATGAGATATTAACATATTATACTGAGCCAGCTTGTAGTGACGCAGGCGGCTTGATTAGTTTGGCTAATAGAGAGTAGACAGTTAGTGATATGTGTAGAAAGGTAGGTGCTTAATGAGAATTGGTGCTATTGGAATTGGTCAGGCAGGTGGCAGGGTGGTGGATCTGCTTGTTTACCATAACAGGTGGGGTATTCATCCTGATATACTTCCGCTGGCGATAGTTGTGAACACGGCACAGGCGGACTTGATGGGGCTTGAAAATATTCCCAAAAAAGATCGCTTGCTGGTCGGACAATCTGAGGTGCGGGGACATGGAGTGGGCTTGCTTAGAGAGCGCGGTGCGGAGTTGGTTGGACAACAGTTGCACTATATTATGCGCAAGGTAGCAGATAAAGATCTGCCGCGGGTTGACGCTTTCCTGGTTGTTGCTGGGTTGGGAGGGGGGACAGGATCGGGAGGAGCGGCTGTCATAGCCAGGCAATTGAGAGAGGTTTATGACCAGCCGACTTATGCTCTGGCCTTGTTGCCCAGTGCGGACGAGGGAAAATTGATGCAGGCTAATAGCATTGCGGCAATGCAGGAGCTATACGAAGTAACGGAAGGCATAGTTATATTTGATAACGACATTTGGAAGAAAGAAGGTGTACCCCTCGGAGAGTGCTACAAATTTATGAATCACGAGCTCATCAAGCCATTCCCTTTCTTCTTCGGGGCAGGAGAAGTTAAAGGTAAAGGTGTGGGGGTTAAAGTAGTGGACGCCTCGGATATTATAGCTACATGGAAAGGCCTTTCTTATATCGGACATTCAAGTATAAAAGTGAAGAAAAGCAGGTTTCCTTTTTTCAGAAAGCGTCATTCCATAGATGAGTTGGACCCTGTTCTTAAGTGCCTTACGGTGACGAGAAATGCTACCAACATACGTCTCAGTGGGAAGTGTCGAGCTAAAGAAACGACGAGGGCATTGATGTTGCTTTCTGGCCCGATGAACGAACTCAGTATGGAGGGTTTCTCTCAGTCAAAAGCGTGGCTACAGAATTATCTGGGTGATGCTACGGAAATTCGTGGTGGTGATTATCCTGTTCCTCGTTCTGATGAAATTTCTGCTACGGTATTGTTATCGGGTTTTACAGAAATCCCGAGGCTTAAGCTGGAATTTGCCAGCAAGGAGTGAGGCTAGTGTACAAAATAAAATTGTCGTGGCGCATTCTGATAGGGGTTTTTCTGGTGTTGGGCGTCGTGGGTTTTGTGCCAGTGTCTTTCGCTTCTTACCAGTTTCTTTTGAGTTACAATGCCTTGTTGCCTGCCGAACCTGTGCTCTCAATAGTCCTCTGGATATTGGCTCTGGTATTTTATCGAGTAGGCTTGAAGAAGACTGCGGATTCGGTGAATAGCAAGTAGGAGAGAGCGGTCTTTTAGCAAGAAAAGGCCCGAGTTTTTTATTCGAGTAGCATGTTGTCTATCAGTCTTGTTTTGCCTATTCTAACGGCCAGTATGGCCAGTGCGTTTTTATCTAATAGAAATAATTCTTCCAGAGTATCGGCGTCGGCGATGCTGACGTAGTCAATATGGGCCAGAGGTTCTTTTTGGATAAGGGATGACATTTGTTGCCGGAGATTGTTGGCATCTTGCTCTCCCCCCTGTTTCATTTTTCTGGCCAGTGTAAGTGCTTTGAACAATACTGTCGCCGCCCGGCGTTCTGCAGGAGAAAGATAGCTATTGCGGCTGCTCATGGCCAGGCCGTCATCTTCTCTTACCGTTGGTATGATCATGATCTCTATATTCATGTTTAAATCGGCGACCATTTTTTTGATGATAGAGGCCTGCTGTATGTCTTTTTGTCCGAAATAAGCCTTTGCAGGCCGAATGATGTTGAATAACTTGGCGACCACAGTGGTTACTCCTCTGAAGTGCCCGGGGCGAAAAGCTTCTTCCAGACGATTAATAAGGGAGGTTACTTCTACCCAGCTGGCGTATTCTCTGGGAAACATTTCTTCTGCCGAAGGAACAAAAACGATGTCTGTTCTTTCTTCCGCCAGAATTTTCAAGTCGCGGTTTAGGTCGCGGGGATAAGCATCAAAATCCTCGTCAGGGCTAAACTGAATAGGATTGACAAAAATACTGACCACAACCGCAGTATTTGCGCCGCGCGCTTCTCTCACCAGAGATAGATGGCCCTCGTGGAGATAGCCCATAGTAGGCACCAGCCCCAGCGAAGCGTTTTCTTGCTTGCTAAGCTGGTTCATTTCGGCGATGGTTCTGATTATTTTCATAAAGCTGTACCATGATCGTACTGAAGATAACAGACAGACGGGTTGTTTATGGTGCTTGCTGCTTCATGATTTCCTCGAGCAATGTTTCATCCATGGTGTAACTTTCCCGGGCAGAAGGAAAGTCCCCTGACTTGATTTCTTTGACATAATTATTGATGGCAGTTTTGATTTCTCCGCCCAGCCTGGCATATTGCCTGGCATGTTTGGGGACGTGGTTTAAACAAAGCCCCAGCATATCGTTGATCACCTGAACCTGTCCGTCGCAGGCGGAGCCTGCCCCGATGCCGATAGTAGGAACAGATATCTTCAGGGTGATTAAGTTTGCGAGGGGTGCTGGCACGCACTCCAGCACAAGGGCAAAAATGCCGGCGTCTTCTAGCACGAGGGCATCATGGAGCAATTGTCTGGCTTGTTCTCCAGTTTTTCCCTGAACCTTGTATTCACCCAGATGCAAAATAGATTGAGGAGTGAGGCCAATGTGTCCCATTACGGGAATGCCACAGCCGACAATTTTCTTAACAGTTCCGGAAATGTTTTCTCCACCTTCCAACTTGACTGCCTGCGCTCCCCCCTGCTGGATGAATTTTTGAGCATTACGCAGGGCGTCGGCAGTATCGATATGGTAACTCATGAAAGGCATATCGCTTATTACCATGGCTTTTTTGGTTCCTCTGACCACGGCCTTGGTGTGGTGTAACATGTCTGCCATTGTTACAGGGATAGTGGAATCATAACCCAGGACCACCATGCCCAGGCTATCTCCTACCAGTATCAAGGGTACTCCCGCTTCGTCAATTATTCTGGCGGTAATATAATCGTAAGCGGTCAGCACAGGAATCTTTTCCCTCTGCCGTTTCATCTCCTTAATTGTGGCGATAGTTACTCGCATGTTACTACTATACTTCAAGAGCATACTGCTTGTCCGTGAAGGGGGGTGGAAGGGGATCCGTCTTGCCTGACAATTTTGTTTTCCTGGTCCACGTGCACTATTGCTGGTGCTATAATTTTTGCTTTGTCGTCCGGGAGCTGGCAGTACGACACAATAATCAGAATGTCTCCCTTCGCAGTTAGTCTGGCTGCTGCTCCATTAATTCCGATGATGCCTGAAGTTTCTTCATCTTCAATTGCATAGGTGGTAAACCTGGCTCCATTGTTCAGGTTAAGCACCTCTACCTGTTCAAAAGGCAGGATATTAGACGCTATCATGAGGTTACTGGCGATGGTAATGCTGCCTTCGTAATCCAGGTTGACCTGGGTAACGCGGGCATGGTGAAGCTTGCTCTTTAGCATGGTTCTCATTTTTCCTTACCTCTCTTGCAGGCAAAATTCTGCATTATTTCAGTTATACCCCAAATAACAAAAACTCCCGGCCCATCCGAGAGTTTTAAAACAAAAACGCATCTTCCCGTCCCGGTCATGAGCGATCCAAGCGGAGGACTCCTATTTTATCCGTGTATCAGCTTGCTGCCATCTCAGTCAACAGCCCCATATCAATAATACCAAGCTCTCTCTTTTTTCTCAACCTTTCATTTCCGAAAAAAGAGAATAAAAATTGATTCGTGCGAATATCTAATTGTCTTCCATGCCATGATTGTGCAGATAATTAATTGCGTCCTGTACAGTTTCCAGCGTGGAAGCGTCCTCATCGGATATCTCCAGCTTCTTTTCCCTTGCGCCGAATTCTTCTTCAATGGCGGTAATGAGTTCCACAAAATCCAGAGAATCGGCATTAAAATCGTCCACAAACGATGCCGATGGAGTTATTTGCTCCTCGTCAACATCCAGTTGTTCCGCGATTACCTTTTTCAGTCGTTCAAATATGGTTGCCATTCTTCCTCCTTCGTTTTTGTTAAAGCAAAAATTTGCATATTTTATCCTAAATCATATTCCGACGCTATTGAGCCGAGAACTCCGTTAACGAAGCGAGATGATGAAGTCCCTCCGAATTTTTTGGCCATCTCTACGGCTTCGTTGATAGCAACTTTTACAGGAGTGTCATTATCGAATAAAAGTTCAAAGATGGCAAGGCGCAGAATATTTCTGTCAATAATAGCCAGTTGTTCTATTGGGAAGAGATGAGCAAATTGGTTTATCAACGTATCAATTCTGTGCTCATGCTGGAGCACTCCATAAACAAGTTTGTGGCAGAAGTTTATGATTTCTGGCGGGACAGCGCTATCGGCTGGCAGATGTTTCAGCAGATTCTCTTTTTTGTGCCTGGAACAATCCAGTTCGTAAAGGAATTGAAGGGCAAGGATTCTGGCTTCCCGTCTTGACCCCCCCATGATTATCTTGACGCTGACATTTTTGCCAGTTGCCTGATGTTGTCGGTGTTTGAAATATTGATGCATTGGGCGTCGGGGATAGTGTGTTTGATAAGACTGCTGAGTACTCTCCCCGGGCCTATCTCGTAAAAAGAGGATACCGCATTGTTTGTCATGTATTCTACGCAGCTTTGCCACTGAACGCAGTGGCAAAGCTGTCCGCAAAGTTCTTCCTGTATTGCAGTAATATTGCTTGCAGGGCAGGCAGACATATTGGCTACCAGCGGGATTACCGGGGGGTGAAAGGGGAAATTAAGAATAATTTGCCTGAATTCATCGGCGATTGGCTTCATCAATCTGGAATGGAAAGCCCCGCCTACTTTCAAAGGAATAGCACGGCACGGGCCTTTTGCTTTAGCCAGTTTGCTGGCCAGGGGCAGAACGTTGATGGGGCCACTGATCACAATTTGTTCAGGGGAGTTTATGTTGGAAATTTCACAGCCACTCTGCAGGCACACTTCCTCGACGGCGTTTTTGTTAAGGCCTATTATGGCCAGCATCCCCCCTTGCTGCTGCTTGCTTGCTTGTTGCATCAACCTGCCTCTTTCTCGTACCAATTGTACAGCATCCGTCAAATTCATTGTTTTTGCGGCTACTAGAGCGGCGTATTCTCCCAGGCTATGGCCGGCGACAAAGGCAGGGGAAGGGAGGCTATCTCCACAGACTTCTTGCGCTGCCTTGAGACAGGCGATGCTGGTAGTGAGTATAGCGGGCTGGACATTGATTGTCTGTTTTAATTCCTCTTCCGGTCCCTCGAAACACAACCGTGAAAGAGGAAATTTCAGCGCGGCGTCTGCTTTTTCGAACACTTCTCTGGCGCTGGAGAAATCATTGTACAGGTCGAAACCCATTCCTGCATACTGAGATCCCTGTCCCGGAAAGACGAATGCCGTGGCGGTAGCCGTGGGCATACCCTCTGTAACTAACCTTTCTTCCCGGGTGTTGCGACCTCTATTATCTGTTTCCCATTGTAGGTGCCGCATGTGGGACAGACCCGGTGAGACAACTTAGAGCTATGACATTGGGGACAGGTATCCAGAGCAGGCGCGGTTGCTCCTAAATGACTGCGTCTTTTTCCCTGGCGAGATTTAACGTATTTCTTCTTGGGTAGAGCCATCTGTCTTTTCCTCCTTTATGCCCTGGCAGCCGACTTCACAAAGCGGTTTCATGGGCAGGTTTAAGATGATATATTGACGTATTATTTCTCCCAGGTCAAGTTCGTGGTTTGTGTCGATAGCGGGGAAGGGAGTTGTTTCCTTCGTGCACGGAGCAGCGTCGCAGGATATATCTGAGGCGGAAATAAATTCATCCTCGAATTCAAAACTCACAGGGTATTGGAAAAAAGACAGACAGCGGCTGCATGTTAACTCAATTTCGGTCGTTAATTTGACCCTGGTGAGAATCCCCTGCGGGGTGCGTATCAATACGGCCTCTCCCGCAATATAGATTTTGTTTGAGGCGGAGAAAATATCCTGTAGAGAATACCTGTGAGTCGTGCCTACTGGCTCTTGCAATAAATGAGCCACATTTATTGTTCCCCGGATGCTCTTTTCTCTGTAAATATCGTCTGTCTTCATGTCTGAGCCGTTACTGGAATCTGTGATGAGTCTGAGATATGCAGTATAATGCTAACGTCTGGTTTTGTCATTTTGTACGGTTGGCACAATGGACGATTCATATTCCGGCGGGATGACGACGGGTGTACGACAGGGTTGTTTCCGCATGTTTTCCTGCGGTAGAGAGATAGTGGAGGGTGCAAATGCCAGAAAAGGCAGAGATAAAAACGAAAATAAGAGACGCTGTAGAAGGGCAGAGAGAAGAGCTTATACGGTTGAGTTTGAACATTCACGATAATCCTGAACTTGGTTTTCAGGAAGTGAAGGCGCAAAAATGGCTTTGTGATTACCTTTTGCAGAACAAGTTTCAAGTGGAGAAAGGAGTGGGGGGGCTAGCTACGGCATTCAGAGCAATATATGGAGAAGGACGTCCTAGAATTGCCTTGCTGGCTGAGTATGATGCCTTGCCTCAGATGGGACACGGTTGCGGCCATAATGTTATAGCGGCTGCGGCAGCGGGCGCCGGGGTGGCCAGCAAGATAGTTGTGGACAACTACGGTGGTAGCGTTGTGGTTCTGGGATCACCGGCTGAAGAAGCGTTTGGAGGCAAGATAGATATGATAGAGGCGGGTGTTTTTGAGGACATTGATGCAGTGATGATGGTGCATCCCGATACACAAAATGTGGTTGCGGTGTCAGCGCTTGCCTGTGTTTCCCTGGATGTGGAATTTTGGGGGAAAGCTGCTCATTCTGCTGCCTGCCCCGAGGAGGGAATTAATGCTCTTGAGGCCCTGCTTCTGGCTTTTAATGCCATAAACTCCCTGCGCCAGCATATCAGAAAGGATTCTCGCATTCACGGGATTATTACGGATGGAGGAATGGCTCCTAATGTGGTGCCTGCATATAGTTCTGCCAAGTTTATGTTGCGCGCCACGGATATTGATTATCTGGATACGTTACGAAATAAAGTTCTGGCCTGCTTTGAAGGAGCGAGCTTGTCCAGTGGCGCCCGGTTACAATACAGATGGGGAGAGAAGGTCTATGCTCCCATGAAAAGTAATTATTCACTGGCTCGTTTGTTCGGGAATAACTTGCGTCTGCTGGGGAGAGAAATAGATGATTCCAGCGTCAAATTGAATTTTGGTAGTACAGATATGGGAAATGTTAGCCAGATAGTGCCCAGCATTCATCCTGAAGTGTGTATTGCTTCCCCTGAAGTGTCCTTGCATACGCCAGAGTTTGTCCTGGCGGCTGCATCGGAGGAGGGACACGAAGGACTGCTGGATGCGGCGAAAGCGATGGTTATGACAGTGACCGACATTTTAACTCAACCTGAAATTCTGAAAAGAATCAAGCAAGACTTCGCCGACGAAAAACAATTCGCAAAGTAAATCTCTTTCTTGCAAATTCAAACGCCGCCGCGGATATATTTCTTTAGCCGAAGAGGGCCTATCCGCCCACAGTTGTTTTTACGCCATGCGACCTGAAAATTTTGCGCAGGGCGACCATTTTCTTTTTGGGATAACCTTTTCCTTTAGGGTAGGGAAAGTCGATGCTGAGCAAACGATACTTGGATCCTGCCCATGGATGATAAGGTAATAAATCTACACATTTTACGCCAAGCTCTTCAGCAAAACTGGCCGTCGCCTCCATATTTTCTTCGGAGTCATTGACCTCCATGATCACGGGCACCCGAAAGTGTGTGTCCACGCCACTGGCGACAATTTTCCTGGCGTTCTCCAGAGCGTTCTGGTTGGAAACCCCGGCAAATTTCTTATGTGCTTCTGCATTCATATGCTTGATATCCAGAAGGACCAGGTCGGTGTATTCCAGCAATCTGGAGTACGTTTCCCAGGTGGCACAACCGTTTGTGTCCAGTGCTGTATGGATACGCCTTTTCTTGGCGCCTTTGAGCAAAGCATAAGTGAAGTCTGGCTGGGATGCGGGCTCTCCCCCTGATATCGTCATTCCCCCGCCTGACTCTTTGTAGAAAGGCTTATCTTTTTCTACCTCATCCAGAACCTCTTTTGCGGTGACGACATTACCTATAACAACGAAAGCTTTTTCTTTGCAGATGTTGACGCATCTCTGACAACCGATGCAGAGGCTCTTATCTATCTGGATTTTCCTGATTCGTTTTTTCCTTACCTGTACCTGATACTCGATGCCATGTTCTGCTTGCTTGGTGATTATGTCGCCCCCATAATCCTCTCTACTCAATACACTTATAGCTCCTACGGGACACACGTCATCGCATTTGCCACAATCAGTGCAATTAGGCCAATATTGATATACCTCAGGGTAATGTCTCCTTCCCTCGGGAGTGTGACACCACTTGCAAAAAATATCGCAGCCTTTCAAGAAAACAGTGGTCCTGATTCCCGGTCCGTCATTCAGCGAAAAACCCTGTATCGTTAATATCGTTCCCGTGGTGTCTTTCTCGGGCATTCTGTATAACCTCCTGTTTCCTCAGATAGTACGGATAAGAAGTACACGGAACCAGATGATATGTTGTTTGTACCTATTCGTCAAGTCAATACGTATATTGTGTCAAGACTCGATGATAATGTCCTCTGTAGGACTCGATAGAAATGTTCTCTTTCCTTTAAAAAGAGGTAAAGAACAGGCATCTTGCGAGGAGGTGTCTGAATGGAAGGAGAAGCTTATGGAACGTGATGGATATGAGGTAGACCACGAGACCCTGAGGCGATGGCTCCTGGCAGCGGGGCTATGGAAGCAGCAAAGGAAGCGCGCCAAGCACAGACAGCAGCGAGAGCGCAAGGCTCATTTTGGAGAGCTGGTTCAGATGGATGGCAGTCATCACAGGTGGTTTGAGGATCGTGGAGAGGAAAGATGTCTGATGGATATGGTAGACGATGCGTCGGGGAAGACTCTGGCACTGCTGAGAGAGGAGGAGACTACCGTAGCAGCGATGAAAGTGTTATGGGCATGGGTTGAGAAGTATGGAATACCTGGAGCACTCTACGTGGATTGGAAGAATGTGTATGTAACGCAGCGAGAGCCGACACTGGAAGAGCATTTGGATGGGTCAATCCACATGGTCTACAGGGACAGGGATGTTCTCTTCACGGAAACCAAAGGGTTGCCCAGGAAGCCCATAGTTGCTCATCAAAAACAACAAAACCCTCAACCCAAGAAGAAATACATTCCTTCCTCAACTCACCCCTGGCGAAAGTTTAATCTACAAATCTCCACGGAAGAG
>JAUWOK010000075.1 GCA_030612165.1 Dehalococcoidia bacterium | reverse complement strand
CTCTTCCGTGGAGATTTGTAGATTAAACTTTCGCCAGGGGTGAGTTGAGGAAGGAATGTATTTCTTCTTGGGTTGAGGGTTTTGTTGTTTTTGATGAGCAACTATGGGCTTCCTGGGCAACCCTTTGGTTTCCGTGAAGAGGACATCCCTGTCCCTGTAGACCACGTGGATTGACCCATCCAAATGCTCTTGCACCATAACCCTTCTTCTGGCTGGTGGCAAGTTAGACTGAGACACTATCTGGAAGAAGCGGTTCTTGTAGCGTACAACCCAGTCATTGCCCACAGTGCGGGTTTCTTCCAGGCAAAATACACTCTTCAAATCCCTGCCTTGAGGTATTGGCCGATGAAAGTCCGCCGAGCTTCGAGGCTCCACCGCAAACCTGGCATTGATGCCATCCGTAAAACCACACAGTGCTGGTTAGCCCCTTCGATATCCCGGATACCCTCCAGCCGCAACTCCTTTACCCAGCGGTCCTGATATACTCCATGCTTTCGCTCTACACGCCCTTTTGCTTGAGGAGAACTGGCCGTTATAATCTCTATGTTTAGCTTCTGGCAGGCCCTACCAAACTGTGTCAGAGGCAACTCCCCGGCCAACTGCTCTTCCACTGTCGGCTCTCTCTGCGTTACATACACATTCTTCCAATCCACGTAGAGTGCTCCAGGTATTCCATACTTCTCAACCCATGCTCATAACACTTTCATCGCTGCCACGGTAGTCTCCTCCTCTCTCAGCAGTGCCAGAGTCTTCCCCGACGCATCGTCTACCATATCCATCAGACATCTTTCCTCCCCTCGTTCCTCAAACCACCAGTGATGACTGCCATCCATCTGAACCAGCTCTCCAAAATGAGCCTTGCGCTCTCGCTGTTGTCTGTGCTTGGCGCGCTTCCTTTGCTGCTTCCATAGTCCCGCTGCCAGAAGCCATCGCCTCAGGGTCTCGTGGTCTACCTCGTATCCATCCCGTTCCATAAGCTTCTCCGCCGCCAGAGTCGGCCCGAAATCTAAAGTATTGCTCCCTGTACAAACATACTACCGCTTCCCTTACCTTACAATCCTTCCCTCGATTAGATGGCTGCCCCCGAGCCCGATGTATCAGACCCTTGTCCCCTTCCTCCCCATATCGCTTGTATGTGCGGCGCCCTTGCCGGTAGCTTGTCCCCATCACCTCCGCTGCCTCCTTGATCATCATTGCCTTCTCCCTCACCCTGGTGATCATGACCAGACGGGAACGTTCCCTCTGACTCATGGCTAAAGCTCCTCCTTCCATTCAGACACCTCCTCGCAAAATGCCTGTTCTTTACCTCTTTTTAAAGGAAAGAGGACATTTCTATCGAGTCCTACAGAGGACATTATCATCGAGTTTTGACAGAAAGGGAACTCAGGTTAATTCTCCATGCCGGGAAAGAGGGATATGAGCAGCGCATAATGGGCATTTATCTGCGGAGTAGACCGTGGTAGGAGCGTGGAGACAACTGAATAGAGGAACATCGAAATCTATCTCGTTTGTGCCGCGGTCAACAAGAACGCCGATGCCGATTGCGCTCCCCCCCATTTTATCTATGGCGTTCAACGTCTCTCGTATGGAATTTCCTGTAGTCAGAATGTCATCAACAACAAGGATTCGTTCTCCTGGCGTGATGCTAAAATCCCGGTGAAAAGCTCTTGCAGTGCCTTCTTTCTCGCAAAAGATGCTTCGTATGCCCAGTTGTCTGGCCGTCTCAAAAGCGACGATAATACCACCTGTGGTTGGTCCGGCAACCGTTTGCACTTTTTCGTTTGCGAAGCGTTGCGCGATAAGGCGACAAAGCTTTTCAGTATAATGTGGATGCTGGAGAACACGAAATTTTTCCCAGTACACAGGGGAGTGCAAACCAGAAGTTAACAAGAAATGCCCTTCTCTAATCGCTCCGGTAATTTTGAAAATGCCTGTTATTTCGCTGTCCAATTTAATGTCCTCCGTTTGAATTGAAAATGATTAAAACCATGTTGTTAACTCATAACTAGTTTGTTAGTTTGTTAGTTTGTGGATCAGTAATGGGCTGACTGTATTAGCCGCAAATGGTTTAATGGCCAGTAAACAAGCCAGGCTTTGCCCGTGATATTTTCGCGGGGCAGCGTGCCCCAGCAGTGGGAATCATTACTATGATTGCGGTTGTCACCGAGAACGAAATATTCATTGACTGGAACTGTTACAGGCGCCATGTAATAGTCTATAGGTTCCAGGATGTATTCTTCTTCCAGCAATGTGTTAGCAATGTAGACGCTGCCGTTTTTGATCTCTATTGTTTCACCGGGCAATCCGATAACTCTCTTGATAAATTTCTCTTCTGGATTGTTAGGAGGTGGTGGTATGAAAACGATTACCTCTCCTCTTTCAATGCCTGAAAAATGATATTGCAGCTTGTCCACGACGATTCTTTCCCCATTGTCAATATTAGGTAGCATGCAGGTATAATTTACTCCATATCTGGGAAAGGCAAGAGTAATTATTGCGACAATGGCCAGTGCCGCAAGGCAGATTATGCCGATTTCACGAAGAATTTTCATCAGCGAAGGTTATTTTATCATCAAGAGCAAGTGAAAGGACAATCTGGCTGTCGCGAGGATTCCATAGACTTTTGCGCTTTGGGATACCCGATGTTACAATTTTGTTGTATGGTACTGAGTGATCGAACGATCAAAGAGGAACTTGCTAAAGGGCGATTGATTATTGACCCTCTGGACCCGAGTTGCATTCAGCCTGCCAGTGTTGATCTTCATCTGGGCAGGAAACTGCTTGTCTTTAAGTCATGGAGCCAGCCCTTTTATATTGACGTCAAGCAGAACATGGATAATCTGGTGGAGGAGGTAGAGATTGAGGAGGATAAGCCATTTCTGCTTGGTAACGGAGAATTCGTGCTTGCCAGCACAGTGGAGTTGATCGCTTTGCCCTGTGATATGGTAGCCAGGCTTGAAGGAAAGAGTTCTCTGGGCAGGATAGGTCTTTTAATTCATTCAACGGCGGGTTATGTTGATCCGGGCTGGAGAGGTCAGTTGACACTTGAGCTATCCAATGTGGCTAAGCTCCCGGTAACTCTATATTGCGGCATGAAGATCGGGCAGATTTCTTTTCTCCGTTTAACTTCTCCCGTAGACAATCTTTATGGCTCCCCCGAGTTGGGGAGCAAATATCAAGGACAGATTGGTCCTATTGCCAGCAAATATTATCAGGGCTATGAAGGAGAGAGTTGATGAGTTCAGTATTGTCTACAGACTATATGCGACGTGCTCTTTCTCTGGCTAAGTTAGCTTTGGGATATGCCAAGCCTTATCCGGCGGTGGGAGCTATTGTCGTCAAGAATAATGTCGTTGTTGGCATGGGGCATACTCAGTTGGCTGGCTCGGAACATGCAGAGGTGATGGCAATTTCCCAGGCTGGAGATATGGCCAGGGGTGCTATTTTACATACCGTCTGGGAGCCAGCCTGTTACTACAGGAATGGTCCCCCATGTACGCAGGTGATAATAGATGCTGGCATAACAGAGGTTCATGTGGCGGCTTTAAACCCTGACCCTTTAGTCTCGGGCCGCGGGATTGTTGAACTGGAACGAGCGGGTATCAAGACTTATGTGGGTGAGTATCAGAAAGAAGCCTGCGAGATAAATGAGGCCTATATTAAACTTATTACTACGGGGTTGCCTTTTGTCACTGTTAATTTTGTTATGAGTCTTGATGGCAAAATTGCTACTAGGGGGAGGCAGTCTTTATGGCCCAGCGGAGAAAAAGCCAGGGAGATTTTATATGATTTGTGGCATGCAGTGGATGTGATTATAGTGGGGAGCAAGACAGTTGTTGCCGATGGCCTTTATGCTAAGACCAGAAGTTGTAGGGGAAGGGGGGGGGCAGAAAAAAAACAGCCACTTTGTTTGATTGTTGATAGTAAAGGAAAGATATCGTCGAAATCCCGTGTTTTCGAGAAATCTGGAGATATGTCGCTTGCAGTAATGCGTTATGCGCTGAATGATGAAAAAAAGAGAGAATTTAGCAAGAAAGGAGTGGAAGTACTGGAGATACAGGAGGAGGGTGGGCATCTAGACTTGAGGGAATTATTGTTAGAGTTGGGAAGAAGAAAGATAAGTACTGTTCTGGTAAAAGGAGGAGGAAATCTTTTCGGAGCGCTTTTTGACTGTGGGCTGGTAGACAAGATTGTGGTCTCTATATTGCCAGTTATTGTAGGTGGTAACAGGGCCAGGACAGCGGTTGGAGGGGAAGGGGCAAGATTGTTAAGCGAAGTTACTCGCCTTACGGATGTTCAGGTTAAAGAGATAGATGGAAATATAATGACTAGCGGATATGTAGAGAAGCGGGATGTTTACAGGGATAGTTGAAGAGATTGGCTTTGCCAAGGAAGCTGTTCATGGTCATTTGGTCATAGAAGCAGGGAAAATATCCCATGGTATAAATAGAGGGGATAGCATTGCGGTCAATGGTGTGTGTCTTACTGTTGTTTCATCGAGAGATAACAGGTTTGAGACAGACGTCATGCTCGAGACATTGCGT
>JAUWOK010000062.1 GCA_030612165.1 Dehalococcoidia bacterium | reverse complement strand
AGGTCTTTCCCTACCATGCTGGTACCGCCAGATACTCTGAGAATAACAGGCTTGGCAGCGGCGGGGTCTACTGAAGTGCGCAACACTCCTCTGGTCACAAAAACTGCGTCAACATAGGGAAGAAGGGGTTCCAGCGCCTTGCGGGGCTCCTCCAGCTTCCTCGTTGGCCCCTGGAAATACCCGTGGTCAATGGGCATGAAGAAGCAGCGTCCATCCTCCTTGATCAATTGCGCCATACGATTTGCCATACCCCAATCCATAACATAAACCCCCTTGTAAAAATATATTTACCCTTTATTCAAAACCCCACTATATTATACAGCAGTAGTGAAATAAGCGCCCAATGCTGGTAAAATTCTTAAAGTTCTTTTGTTGGTGACCACGCATTCCGCCAATATTAACACCAGGGGCATTTTCTTAAGGAAGTTACTTAATGAAAATCATTCTCGAACAGATAGGCTCTATAAATGGTAACATCATGGAGGCGCTCCGCTCCAAGCTCTCGGCGTTTTTCGGTTGCCCCGTAGAAATACGACAGAACATGAAGCAAATAGACGTTTTCTATATCCCTGACAGAAACCAGTACTCTTCTTCCATGCTCTTGTCCTCGCTCGAAAATGCCCCTGTGGAGGGAGAGAGAGAAGCGCGGGCCATAGGCGTAACTGACATTGACCTTTACACGCGGGGACTCAATTTCGTTTTCGGACAGGCCAGCCCGGCAACAGGAACAGCGATTGTCTCTCTGTACCGTCTGCAAGAGGAATTTTACGGTTCTGCTCCGAATGAATTTCTCCTCTTGCAAAGAGCCCTCAAGGAAATAGTGCACGAACTAGGGCACACTTTTGGGCTTGCTCATTGCGCCAATCCCGGGTGCATCATGCATTTCTCGGGCTGTCTGGCAGATACAGACCGAAAAGAACTGCTTTTTTGCCCGGAATGCCGCCCGATGTTGAGGATGTAACCTAAATGACCCGATCAAACCTACCAAACTACTTTTTCACATAACCATTTGCGCGTTTAACACACAAAAGGATACTCTTCGTATTTAATATTTCTGTCCGTTGTTTTATAATCTAGGGTTATTTGTTTACCATAAGATTTTGGAAAAAGACAACGCTAAGGGGGAAACAGATGAAAAACTACGATATTAGTGACCCTACACTAAGCAAAGAAGGCCGGCTGCGCATCGATTGGGCTGGCAAAGAGATGCCGGTAATCAAACTGATAAGAGAGCGATTTGCCCAAGAGAAACCCTTAAAAGGGGTACGCATTTCTGCCTGCCTGCATGTTACCACGGAAACAGCCAATCTGGTGCTCGCTTTGAAGGATGGCGGCGCCGACGTTGTCCTTTGTGCCTCCAACCCTTTGAGCACGCAGAACGCCATAGCGGCGGCACTGGTCGAAGAGGGCATTCCCGTTAATGCTATCAATGGAGAGGACAACAAAACTTATTATAAACATATCGTTACCGCCCTGGAACACAAACCACAGATCACCTTGGACGATGGCGCCGACCTGGTTTCTACTTTACATAAGGAGTACAGCAACCTTGTGCCTGACGTCATTGGTGGCACTGAGGAAACCACCACCGGGGTGATCAGGTTAAAAAACATGGCTCGCGCTGGCAGGCTTGCTTATCCTATCATCGCGGTAAACGACGCTCAGACAAAGCATTTCTTCGATAATCGCTACGGCACAGGACAGAGCACGCTGGACGGTGTTGTCCGCGCCACCAATGTGCTGCTGGCAGGAAAGAATGTGGTCGTCTGCGGTTATGGCTGGTGCGGAAAAGGGCTGGCCAGACGCGCCCAGGGAATGGGTGCCCATGTCATTGTGACAGAAGTGCAACCCATTGCCGCGCTGGAGGCTGTCATGGACGGCTGCCGGGTTATGCCGTTGCTGGAAGCCTGCGAGACCGGGGACATCTTCATCACGGTGACCGGCGATATCAATGTCATCGACAAACACCACTTTGCCCGCATGAAAGACGGCGCCATGCTGGCCAACAGCGGCCATTTTGATGTAGAGATAAACGTGGCCGGGCTGAAAAGCATGGCTAAAAAGCCAAAGAAACTACGTCCTTTCGTGGAAGAGTATGCACTGGAGAATGGACGCAGGCTCTACCTTTTAGGAGAAGGCAGATTGATCAACCTGACGGCGGCGGAGGGGCATCCGGCCAGCGTTATGGACATGAGTTTTGCCAACCAAGCTTTATGCGTGGAACACCTCGTTCGCCAGGAAGAACAACTCACACCGGATGTCTATCCTGTACCCGCAGATATAGACGAGGAAATAGGCAAGCTGAAACTTGCTTCCATGAATATTTCCATCGATGCACTGACAGAGGAACAAAGGAAATATCTGGCAAGCTGGGAAACAGGCACTTAACATAAAATAACAAATCAAGGAGGATAATCATGTCAGGACCTTGCAAAGACGCTTTTAGAGAAATGAAGTCATGCTTAGTCACGTCGGAATCAGTCACCGAAGGACATCCTGATAAGCTTTGTGACCAGATATCCGACGCCATTCTGGACGCCATGCTGGAAAAAGACCCCTACGCCCGCGTCGCCTGCGAGACAGCAGTCACACTGGGCATGGTGATAGTCCTGGGAGAAATCTCCTGTAACTGTTATGTGGATATCCCCGATGTGGTAAAACAGGTAATCAAGGATGTTGGCTACACCAATCCAGAATACGGTTATGACTATCGTACCGTTGGCGTAGTCGTTTCATTAAAGAAACAATCTTCCGACATAGATATGGGAGTGAGCCAATCGCTGGAAAAGAAAGGCGGTCAGCAGGAAGACGAGTTGAGCAAAACAGGTGCCGGCGACCAAGGCATGATGGTCGGTTATGCTCACAACGCCACGCCGGAACTTATGCCTCTGTCCATCTCCCTGGCACACAAACTGTGCCGGAGATTGGCCGAGGTAAGAAAGGAGGGGATTGTCCCATATCTGCGCCCTGACGGCAAATCCCAGGTAACTATCGAGTATTGCTACGGCAAACCTAAAAGAGTTGCCCGTGTCGTGATTGCCGCCCAACACGACCCCGGAATAAATCACACCACTATCGAAAACGACCTGATAAAACAGGTAGTCAGAGAGGCTATCCCCGCCGATTTACTGGACTCCAGCACTGAATTTTTCATCAACAGTACCGGGCAATTTGTCCTCGGTGGGCCTGTCAGCGATACGGGCTTCACCGGGCGCAAAATCATCGTTGACTCTTATGGAAGTGCCGCCCACCATGGCGGCGGGGCTTTTTCAGGCAAGGACCCTACGAAAGTTGACCGCAGCGCCGCTTATATGTCCAGGTATATCGCCAAGAACATAGTGGCGGCGGGCATTGCTGACCGCATTGAGATACGGGTTGCCTATACCATCGGCAAAGCTCACCCTCTTTCTCTATCAGTCGAAACTTTCCACACGGGAAAAATAGCGGATGAGGCTATACTCGGATTGATTAATAAACATTTCGACCTGCGTCCCGAAGCAATCATCAGGACACTGGACCTGCGCCGTCCCATTTACAGGCAGACCGCTGCTTACGGGCACTTCGGCAGAGAAGATCTTGACCTGTCCTGGGAGAAAACAGATAAAGCGGCAGCGTTAAGAGCCGAAGCTGGGCTATAATCGAATATGATTAAATTTGGCACCGATGGCTGGCGGGGAGTCATTGCCGAAGACTTCACTTTTGACAACGTGCGCATCTGCGCGCAGGGGGTGGCAAGCTACTTCAAACAGGAAAATCCCGACAAAGAGCTAAGCCTGGTGATCGGTTACGATACTCGTTTCGGCTCCAAGGATTTCGCAGCGGCTGCCGCCGAAGTAATCGCCGGCAACCAGATCAAAGTATACTTATGTTCAAAGCCAACTCCTACTCCGGTAGTAAGCTATACTGTCCCTGATACCCAGTCTGACGGCGCCATTATCATCACTGCCAGCCACAACCCCGGTTCGTGGAACGGTTTTAAGTTCAGGTTATCCAGGGGAGAGAGCGCCTCAGACAAAACCACTCGCAGGGTGGAAAAAAACGTCGCCGGTATCACCAGCATCAAAGAAGTCAAACGGATTTATCTGGACGATGCTCTGCGGCAGGGCACAATCAATTATCTCGACCCCGATATCAGCTACCTGAAACATCTAAAAACACTCGTGGACATAGAGGAACTGAAGCAGCATAAACTGAGTATCATTGTTGACTCCATGTATGGCGCTGGCAGTGGATATTTCAAAAATCTCCTGCAAGACGGAGAGGCTACGCTTGTCGAAATACACGGAGAGCAAAATCCTTCCTTCCCCGGCATTCAACCGGAGCCTATTGCCAAAAACCTGGCAGAGCTCTCAATCCAGGTTGTCGATAGCGAAGCAGCCGTCGGCCTGGCCACTGACGGTGATGCTGACCGCCTGGGTATAATAGACGAGCAGGGAAATTTCTTGAACCAGCACCAGGTTTTCGCCCTGCTTGCCCTTTATCTTCTGGAAGTGCGCGGGGAGCGAGGAGCCATAATCAAGTCATTAAATTGCACCAGCATGCTGAAACGCCTGGGGGAGATATTTACTGTTCCCGTTTATGAAACGCCGATAGGTTTCAAGTGGGTTGCCCCCTTGATGATACGGGAAAATGCCCTCGTGGGAGGAGAAGAAAGCGGCGGATACGGCTTCCGCGGGCATATTCCCGAGAGGGATGGCATCCTGGCCGGGCTTTACTTTCTGGATTTCATGATAAAAACGGGCAAATCCCCCCACCAGCTCCTAGATTATCTTTACAGCAAGGTTGGCCCGCATTATTACGACCGTATTGATACCCATATCTCCCCGGACAGCCGCGGAGATATGCTCAAGCGACTATCTGCTAGCATGCCACAGGCCATCGCAGGCAGTAAAGTGCTCAGGATGGATACTACCGACGGCTTTCGCTTTTTTACCTCTGAAGATTCCTGGCTGCTTATTCGCTTCTCGGGTACGGAGCCTTTAGTCAGAATCTACGCTGAAGACGAGAGCCCCGAGAAAGTCAGGGAACTGCTGGACGAAGGCAAAAAGATAGCGGGTGTTTAAGGACATGGTAAACCTGGATAATCAGGACATATATAAGCAATACGATACAGAGGACATGGCGTCTCATCTGCACGGGCTACCCGAGCAGTGTCTGGAGGCATGGCAAAAAGCCAATGACTTCAAGCTGCCTGCCGATTATGCGGACATCAATAAAATCGTCATCTGTGGGATGGGAGGGTCTGCCATCAGCGGTGATTTGTTAAGCAGCCTGGTTTCTTCTTCGAGCAGAGCTTCCATTTACGTTCACAGGGATTATGGTCTGCCCGCTTTTGTCAATGAGCAAACACTGGTCATCGCCGCAAGTTATTCAGGCATGACCGAGGAAACTTTATCCGCTTTCTCTCAATCACTGAAAACAGACTGCAAAAAACTGGCTATCACCACGGGCGGCACACTGAAGAAGATGGCACAAGAAAAAGACATCCCTGTTTTCCACATAAATTATACTTCTCCACCCCGCGCCGCCCTGGGCTGGGGAGTTTTCCCGCTCCTCGCATTCGCCAGCAAATTGGGAATTACTGGCAACGAGGAAGAAAATGTCAGCGAAACCGTGCAAATGCTGGAGGAACTACGCGGCAGGCTGCAGGAAAATATGCCTCTACAGGAAAATCCAGCCAAAAAGTTAGCTCTCAATCTTTATGGCAAAATAGCGATACTTTCCGGAGCAGGCTTTCTTTCTCCCGTAGCCCGACGCTGGAAAGGACAACTCAACGAAAACGGCAAAACCTGGGCTTTTTACGAA
>JAUWOK010000033.1 GCA_030612165.1 Dehalococcoidia bacterium | reverse complement strand
GGAGATGCTGAGGATTGCCCGGGCTAACTGTAATGTGAGCTCTACTGCCTGGATGAGCGATATGCTGGTGGCGGCGCCCGATTACGAGTTTGCCCTTAAGCATGGCCTAAACGGAGTAATAAAGATAATTAAAGAGAGGGTGGAGAGGGAGCGGCGGGATATGCCTGATACAGGCCCCGGGTTCTTCAAGTCGCTGGATAAATTTCAGGAATGGGAAGCGATGATCATTGCCTGCTCGGCCGTGATCAGGTGGGCCGAGCGCTACGCCGAGCTTGCCCGCTTTATGGCAAAACAGGAAGAGGATGCCGGGCGCAGGAGAGAACTGGAGAAAATCGCCGAGGTGTGCAGCAGGGTTCCTGCTAACCCCCCTCAGCACTTCCAGGAATCCCTGCAGAGCTACTGGTTTTTGTGGCTGGTAACGCACATGATAGAGCAGTCTGGAGAAGGTGCTCCTCTGCGCATGGACCAGGCCCACTGGCCCTGTTATGAGCGCGATGTGATTCGTGACAAAGCCCTGAGCCGGGAGGAGGCGGTAGAGCTGCTGGCGCTTCTGCGCCTGAAGTTTGCCGAGATGGGGCGGTTGGGCACCTGGGTGCTGCGAGAAAGCTTTCAGGGGGCGGCGACCATGAGCTCCTGGACTATTGGTGGAGTGAAGGCAGATGGCTCCAGTGCTTTTAATGAGCTTACCGAAACGGTGATAATGTCGGCCCTGGTGGCGCCTACGCCACAGCCTAACGTGATTATCCGTTATAAGCCCCCTATTCCTGAAAGGGTTAAGGAGCTTGCGCTGGAATCGATTAGAAAAGGGGCGGGATACCCTTCTTTCATAAATGACGATTCGCATGTGGAATCATTGTGTGATTATGGCATTCCCCTGGAGGATGCTCGTTCCTGGGTAGTTGAGGGATGTTGCGTTTCTCACTGCGCCAGCTCGAACGGGCTGGGGCTGAAGACGAATCCCTCCTGGGCATTGCTGCCGGCCAAATGCCTGGAGCTGGCGTTGAATAATGGCGTGGAGATATATCCTGGCAGTGGCGTCAGGCTGGGGGATATGGCCGTGGGGGCCGAGGTTGCCAGGTTAGGTCCTGCCACGGGAGAGGCGGAGAAGTTCAATTCTTATGAGGATGTGCGGGAGGCTTTCCGCCAGCAGGTGAAGTTTGGCCTTAAGCTGGGGCAGAGGATGAGGGATATGGCCAGGCATTACAACTCCAGGCTTCTCCCCAATCCCTTCCTGTCATCTATGTATCCCACTACTATTGAAGAGGGAGCCGATGCCGCGGGCTGGGAGGCTATTCCTCAAACTGGCATGGTGTGCGCCGGCATGGTGGATACTGCCGACGCCCTGGCGGGCATCAAGAAAGTCGTTTTCCATGACAAAAAGTACACCATGGGGCAGCTTCTCCTGGCTCTCAAGGCGAACTGGGAGGGATATGGAGAGATGAGGCAGGACTTTCTCAATGCGCCCAAGTGGGGCAATGATGATGATTTTGCCGATGAGGTTGCCAAGAAGGATGTCTTTGACATGATGGCAGCGGAATTTTCTCAGGTCAAGGATTACTGGGGAAAGACCCCGAAACTGACGCCGCAGTCGGTGGTTATCTTCTGGTCGCAGGGAAAGAAAACAGGTGCATTGCCCAATGGCAGACGCGATGGGGATTTTCTGGCGGATGCCGGAACTTCACCGGTGTATGGCATGGATATCAAGGGGCCGACAGCGGTGCTCAAGTCCTGTTCCAATCTGGACTACAGCCTGTTTAAAGGGTCATTGTTGAATCAGAGGCTGTCGCCGGTGTCAGTAGCGGGAGAGAAGGGCTTTAAGCTGTTTTATGATTACATAAGCACCTGGTACGACCTCGGCGTGGACCATGTGCAGTTTAATGTGGTTGATACCAAGACTCTCAGGGACGCACAGAAGGAACCTGAGAAGTACGCCGATCTTTTGGTCAGGGTAGCGGGCTATAGTGCCTACTTCACGCAACTTAATAAAGATACCCAGGATTCCGTTATGGCCAGGACGGAGCAGGCACTGGCATAGGGCTGTTTTTGTTTAAGAGTTTGATGAGAATTTTGATTCTTTGCCTGAAGGGGGTATAACGCTAACTAGAAGGGGAGGACCTTCAAGGTAAAGAGGGGGTGATATTGATTAAGGAATAGAAGTTGTTTTTTACTCAAAAAGGGATTGGTGGTCTGGGAAATCAAAATAAGGAGGAGGTCAGAAGGTAAAGCGATGAATACGAGAGTAAAATCTTTAAAGGCAAGGACGGTTGCCAAGAGTAGCGTATGGGAGGGGTTTGCGGATCAGGTTTTTCTGGATGTGGACAGGGGGATATTATTTACCGAGGCGTACAGGGCGTCTGAGGGCAAGCCAGAGGTCGTTCGCAGAGCACTGGCGCTCAAGAACCTGCTGGAGAATATTCCTATCTGGGTGAAGCCTGGCGAGTTAATCGTGGGGCATGGAGTAAATCATCCGCGCGCCATCATCGGGACATATGAATTAAGCGATGTAGCTGTCAAGGAATGCAAAGAAGATGGTTATGTGAGGAAGGAAGATATACCCGCGCTGGAGAAGGTCATTGACTACTGGCAGAACAAGAACTTATGGACGAGGGTACAAGAATTGGGTACTTTCAGAGAGGAAGAGTTGTGGTCTAATGCCAACGCTTTCATGGGGCTGTCTCTTACCTCAAGGGATGGCTATGGCACCAGTGCGCCTGACTTCGAGTTTGTTTTCAAGCATGGACTCGAAGGTATAATCGAGATGATAGATGCCAATATGGCTAGTCTCATGGACGAAGCCTATGTGGGCACTGATATTGCTGAGAAGGCAAAGAAGAAGTATCAGTGGATGTCCATGAAGATAGCAGCTGAGGCGGCTATCACCTGGAGCAAGCGATTTGCCGGGATGCTGAGGAACCTGGCGGCTATTGAAGAGGACAGCAAGCAGAAAGAAGATTACTTAAAGGTAGCTGATGTTTGTGAGCGCTGTCTGGAATACCCGGTGGATAGTTTCCATGGTGCGGTGCAGGCGCACTGGTTTATCCAGTTGATCACGCATCATCTGGAGCGATTTGCGCCGGGAACTTCGGTAAGGATCGACCAGATTCTTAATCCTTACTATGAGAAGGATATAAAGGCAGGGAAGCTAACCAGAGAAGAAGCGCTGGAGATGATTGAGCTTCTGTGGGTGAAGGAGCAGGAAGGTGGTTACGCCCAGAGCAGGAATGCCAGGCGTAACTGGCAGGGCTCGACTATGCTGCAGATATATACGCTTGGTGGGGTGGATGCTAAAGGCATGGATGCCTGCAACGAGATAACGAAGCTATGCATGGAAGCCACAAGGGATTGCCGGACTACGCAACCGTCGTACTGTCTCAGAGTGCATCCCAAGGTACCTGATGAGTATCTGAGAAGTGCGTTCGAGTCTGTAAAGACGGGTATGGCGATACCGTCTTTTGAAAATGATACGGTAGTAATCCCTGCTTTGATGAACCATTTTGGTTATACTTTAGAGGAGGCGAGGAGCTGGGCGCTCATTCTGTGCAAGTCTCCGGGAGCTACCGGTCCCAAGGGGACAACCAGGAGGCGGCCGAATAGTTTGAACTGCACTTCGCCTGTAAGCGTCATATTGAATAATGGGGTGGATCCTTATAAGTCGGGCTTGAGATTTGGGCCGGAAACGCATCCGGAGAAATTCAAGACCATGGAAGAAGTTTATGAGGCGTATAGCAAGCAGATTGCTATTGGGTTACAGATGGCCTGGAAATTTCGTAATGTAGCTTACGAGGTAGAGGCGGAGTATTTACAGCAGCCATTCCTTTCCTGCTGTTTTAAACCTTTCATCGATAAGGGAGTGGACTGCATGGATCATGACGAGCTACCTGCCCCCTGGTTTAATGCTCTGGGCATGATTTGTGCAGGGGATTCCATGGTGGCGATAGACAAGCTGGTGTTTATTGACAAGAAGTACACCATGGCAGAGCTTTGCGATGCGCTGCGCAAGGATTGGGAAGGTTATGAGCAGATGCGGCAGGACTTCATTAATGCGCCCAAGTGGGGCAATGATGATGATTATGCTGATGCGCATATCGACAGGGTGTACAACATAGTGATAGATGAAGGGCTGAAGATGAAGGACAGGTGGGGAGCTTCCCCACGGGCACTCCCTCAGGCGCTTACTGCATATAGAGGTTCGGGCTATCAGACTGGAGCCACGCCTGATGGCAGGAAAGCAGGAGATGTGCTGGATGATGGAGGTACCTCCCCTTACCATGGACGGGACAAGAAAGGACCGACGGCAGTGCTCAAGTCGGTATCCAAGCTGGATAATTCCAGGGCAAGGGCGAGCCTGTTGAACCAGAGGCTGCAGCCTGCTATGCTGCAGGGGGAGAAAGGCTGGCAGATGTTCCGGGCCTACATTAAGACCTGGCATGATCTGATGATAGAGCATGTCCAGATCAATGTGGTAGACAACAGTGTCTTGAGAGCGGCACAAACGGCGCCTGAGAAATTCCCTGACCTGGTGGTGAGAGTGGCTGGTTACAGCGCTTACTTCACGCAGCTAGACAAGGGAACACAGGATTCCATTATGGCCAGGACGGAGCAGGTATTGGCATAAAGCTGCCCCTTTTTTCTTGGCGATGAGTGTAAAGAGAGGGAGAATTATCTCCCTCTCTTTCTATTTGTGAATGAATACGGGAAAAGGGTATTATTCACGAGCTTTTGTTTCGAGAAGGGACTTTGGTATAATGTTTCTGGTCTTGATATTGTGCGGGAAGAGAGAGTTTTTCTCTCATCCTAATGGTTGCCGTTAGATAATTTTATAGCATTATGTTTTATGTTGCGGTTCATCATCCAGACAAGTGTCAGAAGTGTGGTGTTTGTAGCCGCTCGGTTTCTTGTCCTGGGGAAGAGGAGGCTGTTTGCTACGGCTGTGGTGCCTGTGCTCTGATCTGCCCTCATGAAGCCCTGGAGATGGTTGAGGAGAAGCGGAAGGGCAAAGTCTCCCTGAAAGTGAATGGTGAGAAAGTGTGGGTGCCGGAAAGGATCACGGTAGAGGCTGCTTTGAAGGAGATCAGTCGTCGCCTTCCCTTAATACCTGAAGAACAAAGCGTTTTTGCTCCTTGTGGGGTTGGTGCTTGTTGGGCTTGCGCGGTTGAAGTGGATGGCGTAATAAAGCCTGCCTGTAATGTGGGAGTCAGGGAAGGCATGAAGGTGAAAACGAAATTACCCGAAGATTATGTTCCTGTGAGAATCGTGGGGGGGTTCACTGGTTTTATTCCCGGGGAACAGTCTGGCCCTTATGTAGACGGAGTGAGATTTGCTCCATACCCCGAAGTATGTTGTTACTTGGCGGGGTGCGATTTTCGTTGTCCTCAATGCCAGAGCTGGGAGATTTCTTTTAAAGGGATAGGTAATCTTTTTACTCCTGCGCACGCGGCAAAGAGATTGACCAAAGAGAAGGAGATGAGGAGAGCGGAGAGTATAACGCTGAGTATTTCCGGAGGGGAGTGCACCTTGAATCGCCCCTGGTTAATACAATTTATCAAGGAACTTAAGGACTTAAATCCTGGTCCCCAGGTACACATTCTGGTTGCTACTAACGGCTCGCTCCTGACTGATAGCTATGTGGATGAACTGTACCAGGCGGGCATGACTGATATAGTTATAGGGTTAAAGGCGTTGCATTTGGAAAACTTTATGCACGTAACAGGATTGCGTGACAGGGATTTAGCGGAGAAATATTGCAGGACTGCCTGGGATGCTGTGCGCTACATTGATACTGAATATAAAGACAAGATAACGCTCGGGGTGGGTTTCCCTTATAACAAAGCCTTAAATGATGTGGATGAAGTTAAAGCGATGGGGGAGGCAATACATAGCATTGATCCTGCTATTGTTGTGGACTTGCAAAACTACACCCCTGAGTTCCGAGCAAAATTTCTACTTGCTCCTGATGACGAGGTAGCTATGGTGCACAGGACGCTCAAGGATATTGGCTTGGAGGTTGTCATTTACAAGACAGACGATGGGAGAATTGTCGGTTATTGAGCGTTTGCCAGTGAAAATAATTCCGGCTATTGATATCAGAGAAGGGAAGTGTGTTCGCCTTTACCAGGGTGATTACTCTCGCCAAACTGTTTTTGCCGATGATCCCCTGACGATGGCTTTGCAATGGCAGACTCAGGGGGCAGAGTGGCTTCATGTTGTTGATCTGGCCGGGGCGCTGGCAGGCAAGCCGCAGAATTTGAGCATCGTTGAAGAAATTGTAAAGCAGACGGAGTTGTTTGTGGAGGTGGGAGGGGGTATCAGAAACGAAGACACGATTGCCGAAATACTGGAGAGGGGCGTAACGCGTGTCGTTTTGGGCACGCTGGCGGTGGAAGACCTGGCGTTGCTTGAAAGAATATGCCACCGTTTTGACGAGGCTGTGGTGGTTGGCATTGATGCTCGTGACGGCCGAGTGGCTGTTCGTGGCTGGCAAAAAAGTACGATGATAGGTGTGCTGGAAATGGCTGGCAGGATGGTATCGGCGGGGGTGAAGCGTATCATCTATACTGATATAGCTCGCGATGGTACTCTGACGGAACCTGATTTCGTCATGACCGGCGGGCTGGTTTCTTCCGTTGATATTCCTGTCATAGCTTCAGGGGGTGTCTCCAGTATGGAACATCTGACGAGGCTTAAGAGTTTAGGCGTGGAGGGTGTTATCATAGGCAAGGCACTCTATACAGGAGATATTAATCTGGCAAAAGCGATAACAGTGGTGACTTGATGTGTAGAGCGGGATATGGCAGGCAAGTTGAAGAAGACAATGGTTGGAGGGCGAAGGACAAATGTTAAAGTTTGACAGCAGGGGGCTAATTCCCGCGATTGTTCAGGACGACGCAAGCGGCGATGTTCTCATGCTGGGGTATATGAACAAAGAGTCACTCAAGTTAAGCATGGAAAGTGGCGATGTCTGGTTTTACAGCCGCAGCCGGCAGGAGTTATGGCATAAAGGGGCCACCTCGGGCAACTTTCTCAGGTTACGCTCCGTCACGAAAGATTGTGATAGTGACGCTTTGCTGGTCAAAGTAGATCCCGTGGGGCCGACATGTCATACGGGCAACCGCAGCTGCTTTTTCAGAGAAATTAAGAGTCAGGATGACCTGATTCAGGATTAGCCTCTTTTTCCTCTTCACAGTGCTTGTCGGCTTCAATTACCCTGTTTAACGCAGAGAGGGCAACCTCCAGTTGCGCATCACTTGGCTCTCTCGTCGTTAATGATTGCAGCATTAAACCCGGCGAGAGGAGAACACTCGTCAGCACTTTTTGAGTGAGGTTCCTGCTCCGTGGGGCGACATGACTCTCCTCTTGCAAGGCAAGTTTTGCGACGAGTTGGGTTATTTCGTAGCTGATTGCGGCAACAAGGGGGAGAAGGATGATGCGGGACAGGATGCTGAGCCACAGTACCTGATGGCCGAGCAGAGCGAAGACCAGTATGGAAATAATCAGAACGGCGAAAAGGAAACTCGTACCGCAGCGGGCGTGAGCTGTGGAGTAATCTCTGATTTTTTCTATCTCCATGGAGCATCCTTTCTCGTGAGCGTTGACTACTTTATGCTCTGCCCCGTGACAGGCAAAGACGTCTCTGATGTCAGACATGAGCCCTATCAACTTAAGATAGACAAGGAATACTCCGATGCGCAGTAATCCTTCGACGATGTTGCTTAAGAGCACAGACTGAATGTGAGGGTCGATCACGTGGCGAGTGATAAGCAATGGTGTGACAAAGAAGATGGCGACAGTGAAAGCAACACTGGCAGCGAAAGTGCCCCATAAAAGAGCAGGTGACAACTTTTCCTCTTCGCCCTCCTCGCCTGAGGCGATTTGTGCCGAGTGAAATAAGGCCTGGATGCCTGTGATTAAAGATTGAACAAGAACTATTATGCCCCTGAGTAAGGGAATCTTGCGTAACCGCCCCCGGTAAATCCCCGGTAGCGATTGGCTGGTAGTGACTATTTCTCCGTCGGGGTGGCGTACAGAGGTGGCCATATTCTCTTTGCCGAGCATTAGTACTCCGCCGATAACTGCCTGCCCCCCGTAGTGGAAAGATTTTGTCTTCATTCTTTTGATTAAACCAAAGAGGAGTAGAGAAATCTCTACTCCTTGAGAGTTTCTGATAATATTTATGAATTAATCTTTCAGATTATAGCGTTTCTTAAACCTTTCCACCCTGCCCATCGTATCGACAATTCGTTGTTTGCCTGTATAGAGAGGGTGGCATTTACTGCATATTTCAATCTTGATCTCAGGCGTAGTGGCGCCAGTGGTGAAAGTATTACCGCAATGGCAAGTAACTTTGGCGTCTTCGTAGTATCGGGGATGGATTTTATCTTTCATCGTATACGCTGACCCTCTTTTTATATTTAGTGGCTGGCTCATATTTAGCAAAGCCGTCCATTAACGAAAAAAGAGTGTAATCTCTTCCCATGCCTACATTATTGCCGGGTAGTATGCGTGTCCCACGTTGCCGTACCAGGATATTCCCCGCACGGACACACTCTCCGCCATACTTTTTCACTCCCAGACGTTTTCCTCGGCTATCACGCCCGCAATGCGAACTACCGCCAGCTTTCTTATGTGCCACTTTCCACTCCCGGTTTAAGGATTTTATCTATTGTCAAAACAGTGTATATCTGACGATGACCTGTTTTACGCTGGTAACGTGTCTTGTTTTTATATTTAAAAACAATAATTTTATCTCCCTTAACCTCACCCTGTGAAGTGGCCATGACCTTGGCTCCTTTCACAAGGGGATCGCCGACGAGTATGTCTGAGCCATCGCTTATAAAAAACACTTCACCAATCTCCACAGGGCTGCCCATGGGGACGCCGAGGCGTTCAACTTTTATTGTCTGTTGGGGAGAGACCTTATGTTGCTTTCCTCCCGCACCTATAATAGCGTAAGTTTCCACAATATCTCCAATACGGGTAGAATGCTACCATTAGAACGAGAAGGGTGTCAAATGAATACGGGTCGTGGATTCTAGAAAAGGCTATTCCATATTGTTCGGAGGTGCGTGTTTATTTCATCTTTTCCAGGGTAGCGGCCTCCAAAGCGCGGTCCACGAGCCGTAAGAGCCCCAGTATTCCAGGAGCAGTCAAAGCCATAGTGAATTGTTCAATCCCTTCTACACCAGGCAGGTTTTCCTTAAATCCATTGATGATCCCCAGCATAGACGCACGCAGGGCTTTGCCCAACCAGGGATTGGTTTCGTCTATATCTTTGCAGACGCAGTCCATCAGCGCAGTCAGATCCTGAAAGTTTTCCGTGCAACCTTGTACCAGTTCGCAAAAGTAGGGAATTTCCTTCGCTGCTACGACCATGCTTGATTCCTCTGTTATTTGTGGTAAATGTTCAAACATATCAGCGGCTCCTTTTCCATATTGATTATGATAGCAATTATAACAGAATATCCTCCAGCTTTGTGGCTTGCTCCACTTTGTATTGTCCTATATGGGTGCGGCGCACCTCTTGCACACAGGCGCCGGTCGCCAGTTTTTTGCCGATGTCGTGAATCAGGCTTCTCACATAGAAACCCGAAGAAACTTCACATGTCAGAGTGAAAAAAGGGAAACAGAAGTCTTTTAGCTGTAGCGAATAAGTAGTTACCTCTCTTGGGGGCATATCTACCTGTATCCCTTTGCGTGCCAGGTGGTAGGCTTTTCTCCCTGCTATTTTTTTGGCGGAGAAAGCGGGAGGTACCTGCCAGATCTTTCCCCTAAAATCGTTGAGTGCTGTTTCCAATTCTTGTCTGGAGACCTTGCTCTCGCAGCGTGCCAAAATCTGCCCCTCCGAATCGAAACTATCGGTCTCAATACCCAGGACAGCATTGACCTCGTAAGTTTTATCCATGTGCAGAAAGGTGGCAGCTTCCTTAGTGCGTTTGCCTGTGAGGATGATGAGCAATCCAGTGGCGGATGGATCCAGTGTCCCTGTGTGGCCAGCCTTTACGCCGAGCCCCTTTTTTATCTTCTCCACGACTTGAAAAGAGGTAAGGCCACTGGGTTTGTCTATCAGTATAATGTTTTCCTGGTTCACCATTTCACTAAAGTATAGCGGAAAACCGAAACGGAAGTGTGCCGGGGGGAGG